>NZ_MWJN01000110.1:0-30362 GCF_002027145.1 Microbispora sp. GKU 823
GAGTCCATTCTCGGCGCCATCGTCATCGGTGCGGTCATCGGCGCTCTGGGCCGCCTGTTCCTGCCCGGCCGGCAGCCCGCGACCTGCTCTCGGGGGGCGGTCGCGGCCGGGGCTGGCGGGGCACGACCTCACCGCCGTCGTCCCGTTCGCGGCGTCCCGGGCGGCGGAGACCCCCGCGCCGAAGGAGGTGCGGGCGGTCGACCCGCCCTCCGTCCCGGCGACCAACGGGTACTACTCCCACGCCGTACGCTTCGGCGACCTGCTGTTCGTGTCCGGGCAGGTGGCGCTGGACGAGGACGGGAAGGTCGACGGCGAGGGCGACATGACCCGGCAGTCCGAGGTCGTGATGGAGAACCTGGGCCGGATCCTGGCCGACCAGGGCTCGTCGTTCGACCGGATCCTGCACATCAGGACGTTCCTGACCGACATGGACCGGCTGCACGAGTACGGCGCGGTCCGCAGCCGGTTCATCACCGGCGAGCCGCCCGCCAGCACCACCGTGGAGGTCGAACGGCTGTTCCGGCCCGGGCTGATGATCGAGGTCGAAGTGGTCGCCGCCCTCTGAGGCCTGCCGCCCTGTAAGGCCTTACGCCAGGGGGCCGGCCACGGATTCGGCGGCGGCGACCACGGCGCCGCTCTCGACGAGCCGGACGACCGCTTCGATCTCCGGCGCGAGGAAGCGGTCCGGCCCCGGCCCGGCCACCGGCTCGCGCAGCGCCGCGACGACCGCGCCCGTCCCCGGCGCCGGCGCGTACGGCGCGCGCAGGTCGAGCGCGCGGGCGGCGGTCAGCAGCTCGATCGCGAGCACGCGGGTGAGCCCGTCGACGGCGCGGCGCAGCTTGCGGCCCGCCGACCAGCCCATCGAGACGTGGTCCTCCTGCATGGCCGAGCTCGGGATCGAGTCCACGCTCGCCGGCACCGCCAGCCGCTTGAGCTCGGACACGATCGCCGCCTGGGTGTACTGCGCGATCATGTGCCCGGAGTCCACCCCCGGGTCGTCGGCGAGGAACGCCGGGAGGCCGTGGCTGCGCGCCACGTCCAGCATGCGGTCGGTCCGCCGTTCGGAGATCGAGGCCAGGTCGCCACCGCGATGGCCAGGAAGTCCAGGACGTACGCCACCGGGGCGCCGTGGAAGTTGCCGTTGGACTCCACCCGCCCGTCGGCGAGCACGACGGGGTTGTCGATGGCGCTGGCGATCTCGCGGGCGGCGACGGCTGAGGCGTGGGCGAGGGTGTCCCTGGCGGCGCCGGCGACCTGGGGGGCGCAGCGCAGGGAGTAGGCGTCCTGGACGCGGGTGCAGGAGCCGTCGCGATGGGAGGCCATGACACCAGAGCCGGCGAGCAGCGTCCGCATGTTGGCCGCCGCCAGGGCCTGGCCGGGATGGGGACGCAGCGCCTGCAGGTCGGCCGCGAACACGTAGTCGGTGCCGAGCAGCGCCTCCACGCTCATCGCGGCGCTGATGTCGGCGGTGGTGAGGAGCCGCGACAGGTCGTGCAGCGCGAGCACCAGCATGCCGAGCATGCCGTCGGTGCCGTTGACGAGCGCGAGCCCCTCCTTGGCGGCCAGTTCGACGGGCTCGATGCCGTGTTCCTTGAGCGCCTCCGCGGCGGGCCGCAGGCGTCCCTCGGCGTCCCTCACGACGCCCTCGCCCATGATCGTCAGGGCGACGTGGGAGAGCGGGGCGAGGTCGCCCGAGCAGCCGAGGCTGCCGTACTCGTGCACGACCGGGGTGAGCCGGGCGTTCAGCAGGGACTCCAGCACCCGGGCCGTGGCCGGGCGCACGCCGGTGTGCCCGGTGGCGAGCGTACGCAGGCGCAGCAGCATCATGGCCCGCACGACCTCGGTCTCCACCTCCGGGCCGGAGCCGGCCGCGTGGGAGCGGATGAGGCTGCGCTGGAGCTGGGCGCGGAGCGCGGGGTCGATGTGCCGGGTGGCGAGGGCGCCGAAACCGGTGGAGACGCCGTAGGCCGGGGTGTCGGCCTCCGCGAGCTCCTCGACCCTCCCCCGCGAGGCGGCCATCTCGGCGATCGCGTCGTCCGTCAGGCGGACCTGTGCGCCGTACCTCGCGGCCCGGACCACGTCGTCGAAGGCGAGCGGTCCCGGGCCGACGGCCACGACCTCGTTGTCGTGCATCGTCCCACTCTTTCACGTCGTGCCGCTCGCGCCCTGCGCGCGTGGCGAGTAACCAGCGTACCTCAGCTTAGGTCCTTACATCCAAAGATCCTCTCCAGTCCCTCCCGCCCCGGGGCTGTCAGCCGCAGGGCGCGGGGCACCGTGCCGCGCACCAGCCATTCCCGCGCGAGGAGCCGGTCCAGGACCGCGGCGCCGACGCGCCCCGCCGAGGTGCGGGCGGCGCTCCAGCCAGTCGAGGCAGTCGGGGGCGAACCTGCGGCGGGCGCGGCGCACCCGCTCCACGTCCACGCCCAGCTCCGTCAGCGCGTCCGCGCCGCTCGCGGTCAGCAGGCAGCCGCCGTCGGCCTCAACCAGACGCCCCTCGCGCACCAGCGCGTCGTACAGTTCGACCCCCACCCGGCCGGCCAGGTGGTCGTAGCAGCTACGTGCCTCCCGCAGCAGCCGGGCCTGCCGCGACTGCCGCAGGGACCGTACGGCGACGCGCCCGCTGATTCGGGCCAGCACCTCCAGAGTGCGGGCGACGTCGGGGCCGGCGAGGCGGTAGTAGCGATGCCGCCCCTGTTTGACCACGGTCACCAGGCCCCCGTCGAGGAGCCGGGCCAGATGGGAGCTCGCGGTGGGGGCGCTCACGCCCGCGATCCTGGCCAGCTCCCCCGCCGCCAGCGCCCTGCCGTCGAGCAGCGCGGTGAGCATGGCTGCGCGGGCGCCGTCCGCGATCAGGGCCGCGACGGGGGCGATGTCGGCGTCTCCCGCGATCTCGGCGTTCCCCGCCGTTTCGGCGTTCCCCGCCATCTCGGCCGTCGCGGCGTGTGTGTGGTCATGTGTGACGGACATGTGTCGACGCTAACGCGGGGACGGTTCGACGGAGCTGGAAGCATCGGCCGGAACTCGCGGCGTGAGCAGGGGGAACGCCGTTGATTTGGGGAGTCGGCGGAAGATTGGATAAGGTCTTCCCGTGAGCCCGGCCGGACAGAGCCGGGGACGCGGAAGTGGCTCAGTGGTAGAGCATCACCTTGCCAAGGTGAGGGTCGCGGGTTCGAATCCCGTCTTCCGCTCGGAGCTTGACACTGTGGAGCTTTACACGGTGGAGTGGCCGAGAGGCGAGGCAGCGGCCTGCAAAGCCGCGTACACGGGTTCAAATCCCGTCTCCACCTCTTGGGTTTCCAAGGGCGATTAGCTCAGCGGGAGAGCGCTTCCCTGACACGGAAGAGGTCACTGGTTCAATCCCAGTATCGCCCACCACGCAGTACGGCAGAGGCCGGATCCCCCAGGGATCCGGCCTTTCGCGCGTCCGGCCTCCGGTGGCGCCGCCTGCTTCACACCCTGTCGTAGACGAGGAGCCCGTCGTCGCGCAGCCGGGCGCCAGAGGTCGGCGCGTGTTCGGTGAGCCTTCCGTCGTGCGCCAGGTGCAGCACGCGCGCGCCCCGCACGAGGACGGCGAAGTCGGCGATGATCCGCCGATGGCAGCGCCACCACACGGCCTCCGCGCACATCACGGCGGTCCGGGCGGCGCGCGCCCGCGCGAGCAGCTCGTCCATCGCCGCCAGGAAGTCGGGATGCCGGGAGTAGCCCGCGTATCCCCGGAACGAGGGGTTCTCCCAGAACACGTCGGGTGAGTCGGGAGCCGCCCTGCGGAACCCGCCCAGGCGCCTGTCCCATCGATAGCCGATCCCCGCCTCGGGCAGCCAGTCGGCCAGCGCCGCGCGGCCGGCGTCGGGGTTGCGCCTGCTGCCGGGGGCGTCCGGACGTCGACCACCTCCCGCACACCGGCAGCCTGCAGCAGCGGGATCAGCTGTCCGCGCGGCGCGGTGCCGTGCCCGAACGTCAGCAGCGTCACGCGGGCACCGGGGGTCCCGCCCTCGGCGACGCCCTCCGGCACCGGCTCGCTCATTCCACGCTCCCCCCACGGACGCTGCGACTCGCCGGGGACGCGGGAAGGCATGGCGACGGGACGGCCGCCCGGGCACGCCGGGCGGCCGGTTCCCGCACGTCGCGCGGGTCAGTCGGCGCGGGCGGAGAGCTCGTCGAAGAGCTCCAGCGCGGCCTGCCGTACGTCTGCGGGCGAGATGCCGTTCAAAGTGCTGCGTGCGTGATCGGCGTCACGGGTCGTGGCGAAGGTGATCGCGACCGACTTGGCGGCCGCGTGGCGCAGCGATCCGGTGGGCGCGCTGTCGGCCAGTGCCTCCGCGCTCGCGGCCAGGTCGAGGTTGTCTTTGCCGAACGGAGTGGTCAAAGCGTTCTCCTGGGATGATGGCGGCTTGGCCCATTATCCGCGATGGCCCCCGCGTGCGGTGCGGCACCCCGCGTTGTTCGCGTGTCCCCGTCCTGTTTCACCGTTCGGTCCCCCGTTGAGCGTCCGGCGAGGCGGGTCCGTACGACCAGGTCGTGCAGGGCGTCGTGGGCCGACGGGGCGTCCGGCAGCGCGGAGGCGTCCCGGGCCTCCTCCAGGCGGGCGGTGAGCGCGTCGAGATCGGCCGCGAGCCGTTCCCCGCCGGGCGCGCCGTCCGGCAGCCCGCCGTGCTCGGCCGCCCGCTTGGCCTCCACCAGGCCGGGCAGGTACGGCGGCCCGCCGTCGAGGAGCAGGGTGAGGTCGGCGACGAGCTCACCCGCGCGCATGAGGTGGATGCCCGTCAGCAGCACCCGGAACGCGTAGAGCAGCGGCTTCAGCTCCCCCGTACGGTCGAACAGCCGCCGCTGGGTGCGCGCGAAACCGAGGTAGTGGTGGGTGTGGTGCCGGGTCAGGCACCCCCGGGCGAGAGCGCGCAGTTCCTCGTGCAGCGGGGAGGTGGCCACGACCAGCGGCGACAGGAGTTGCTCCAGCACGTAGCCGTTGCGTCCGAGCAGCAGCCGGCAGAACTTGGCGAGGTCGTGGGTCACGAGGTCGACCTCCACGCCCTCGCGGATCCACGAGCGGGTCACGGTCTCCTCACCCGTGCGCAGGCCGACGACCTCCTCGGCCGGCAGCACGTGCACACCCCTCAGGTCCACGTCCGAGTCCACGGAGGGGAACCCGTACAGATGCGCGCCGCTCACGGTGGCGAACGCGAGCGGGTGCCGCTCACCCGCGGCCACCTCGGGCAGCCAGGACGGCAGCACGGCGGTCACGGCGCCTCCCCTCCCATCGCCTCGCCTTCCATCACGGTCACAGCGCCGACCTCCGCACGCCGATCAGGAACTCCTCCACGGCCGCCCGGTCCGGCCGCTCCGGCAGTGCGCTCCCGGCCCGCCGGTCCAGCTCGGCGAGCAGCCGCCCGCGCCACTCCAGCACTTCGGGCCAGGGCGTCTCCCCCCGTCGTACGGCGAGCAGCCGGTCGCGGTGGGCGCCCACCTCGACGAGCGGCTCCCCGTGCCGCGCCAGATGGGCGGCGCCCAGCAGCAGCCGGATCATGTGCATGGCCATCTTCCACCGCCTGCCGTCGCCGCCCGGCCGGGGCGGGTCCTCCGGCCCGAGGCGGCGGAACTGCCGGTCGGCCGATCCCGCGAACGCCCGCTCCGCCTTCGCGGACAGGAACGCGCGGCGCAGCGCCAGCAGCCGCTCGCCCACCGGGGTGACCAGCTCCACCAGCGGCGACCACAGGCACTCCAGCGCCGCCGGATTGCCCTCGAGCGCGAGCACGCAGAACCGCTCGACCTCCCACGAGAACTGCTCGGGCAGCGGCCCCTCCACGTGGTCGGGCGGCTTGTCGAGCCGCCAGAACATCGGGGTGGGCGTCACGAACACGCCCCGCCTGTCGACGTCCGACTCCTCGGTCTCCAGCCCGTACGCGCGCGAGCCGATGACGACCGACAGGACGGTGCCGCCGGGGACCCTCAGGGTCATGTCGCCGGATCTTGTCACGAAGGTAGGCTCCCGGTCCGGGACGCGGAAAGGTAGCGATTTAATGGCCGACTTCGGACATGAGCTGTGGTTCGGGGCGTTTCTCACGCCCGACGCGGCGGGGCATCACCGGATCGTCCGGCAGGCCGTGCTGGCCGACGAGATCGGGCTCGACATCATCGGCATCCAGGACCACCCCTACCTGCCGGCGTTCCTCGACACCTGGACGCTGCTGTCCACGCTCGCGGGGCGCACCGAGCGGGTGCGGCTGTTCCCCGACGTGGTGAACCTGCCGCTGCGGCCGCCGGCGGTGCTCGCCAGGGCCGCCGCGTCCCTCGACATCCTGAGCGGGGGCCGGGTCGAGCTGGGCCTCGGCTCCGGGGCGTTCTGGGACGGCATCGCGGCCATGGGCGGCCCGCGCCACAGCCCCGGCGAGGCCGTGGACGCGCTGGAGGAGGCCATCGCGGTCCTCCGCGCGCTGTGGACCCCGGGCGACGGGGGCGTACGGCTCGACGGCAGGCACTACCGGCTGGACGGCGCGCGGCCGGGGCCGTTCCCCCCGCATCCGATCGGGCTGTGGCTCGGCGCGTACAAGCGGCGCATGCTGGAGCTGACCGGGCGGCTCGGCGACGGGTGGGTGCCCTCGTCCGGGTACGCCGGGCCCGGCGAGCTGGGCGCGATGAGCGAGATCCTGGACGCCGCGGCCGAGCGGGCCGGGCGCGACCCCGCCGAGATCCGCCGCGTCTACAACATCGAGGGCCGGTTCTCCGGCGTCGCCGGGGAGGGGTTCCTGGACGGGCCGCCCGCCCTGTGGGCCGAGCGGCTCACCGAGCTCGCGCTCCGTCACGGCATGAGCGTGTTCGTGCTGGCCGTGGACGACGACAGGGACCTGAAGGTCTTCGCCGAGGAGGTCGCCCCCGCCGTACGCGAGGCCGTGGCGCGCGAGCGCGAACGGGGACCACGGCCGGACGCCGCGGGCCCGGCCGGGACCGCGAAGGTGACACCGGCGCGGGCCGTGCTCGACGAGGGCACCCGGCCCCGGCTGCCCAAGCGGGACATCGCCGCGCTCACGCCACAGCAGCAGGCGAACGGCCGGCGGCTCGTGCTCATCCACGACCACCTGCGCCGGGAACTGACCCAGATCAGGGACGCCCTGGAGCAGGTCGCCGCGGGACGCTCCGACGCCGCCGCGCTGCGCTCGCTGATCAACGAGCTCACCATGCGGCAGAACTACTGGACGCTCGGCACGTTCTGCGCGTCGTACTGCCGCCTGCTGACCACCCACCACACGATCGAGGACGAGCACATGTTCCCGATGCTGGCGGCGGCGCAGGAGTCGCTGGCGCCGGTCGTGGCCCGCCTGGAGCAGGAACACGAGGTCATCGCCGGCGTGCTGACGGAGCTGGACGCCGCCCTCGTCGCGATGATCGAGGACCCGGACCGGCTCGACGGCGTACGCGACCAGGTGGACCTGCTGTCCGACGTGCTGCTGTCGCACCTGCGCTACGAGGAGGAGGAGCTCGTGGAGCCCATCGCGCGCCTCAATCTGGACATCTGACGCCTCGCGAGGTGGACGCGCTTCCAAAAGCCGACGAGCTCCTGTGACGGCGGTGACACGGACTGCTAGGGAGAGGCGCGTTTCGCACCACAGGACGACGCGGTTCTGGAATGATCTCGAGGAAAACCATCGGACGTCGAGAGACCGTGACTGATGCCCCCCATTGACCAAATAACCGCCTTCGCGTCGGCCCATCCGGTCGGAACGATCACCATCAGCGTCATCGCCCTGGTCTTGCTGGTCCTGGCCTTCTTCGCCCTGCGCGCCCTGATCCGCCTGTTCCGCCGCTGGGCGGCCGGCCGGCCCACCGAGGACGTTCTCACCATCGTCGCCGCCAGCATCGCCACGGGCGTCTCCGCCCAGGGCATGTGGCGCTTCTCCGGCGACGTCCTCGGATTCGACGGGCCGCTGCGGCTCCTGCTGTTCGCCTTCATCGAGGTCGCCGTCATCACCAGCGCCGTACGCGCGCGCCGCAACATGCGGGAGAACTACTCGGCCGGCATCGACGGTCTGGCCGTGTGGGTGCTGACGTCCCTGTCGGCCGTCCTGTCGAGCATGGACGCCCGCAGCGTCGCCGAGGCCGTCTTCCGTCTCGCCGCGCCGCTCGTGGCCGCCTGGCTGTGGGAGCGCGGCATGGCCATCGAGCGGGTGCGCATCACCGGCCGGGGCCGCATCAACTGGCGGCTCACCCCCGAGCGCGTGCTGGTCCGGATCGGCCTGGCCGAGGCGAGCGACCGTACGGCGAGCGAGGTGGACGCCCACCGCAGGCTCACCAGGGTGGCGCTGGCCGCCAAGCGGGTCCGCGCGCTGCGCGAGGCGGGGGCGTCCGACCGCAAGCTGCGCGCCGCGATGGCCAGGCTCGACAAGGCGATGGACCAGGCCGTGGAGTACACCGGCCTGGCCGTGGACGAGAAGCGGCAGGAGGCCCTGCTGTCCCAGATCGGCGCGCTCTACAACACCTCGGCGCTGATCGACCTCGCTCCGCCGGTCCCCTGGGCGCCGGAGCCCGAGCAGCCCGCTCCCCCGGCGCTGCCCGCCGCGGCCATCGCCGAGCTGATCGACGACGAGGAGGAGGACGTTCCGGCCGAGCCGGCGCCGCCAGTCGTCGACACCGCCCAGCGCGCGGCTCAGCTCCGGGCCGCCCGGCAGTACTGGGACCAGCAGATCGCCCGCAAGTACGTCCCCCGGGCCGCCGACATCGCCCAGGAGGTGGGCATCCCGCTCCTCGTGGCGAAGGAGTGGCGGGCGCTGTGGAAGCTCGAACCCCAGGCGTACGCGCTGATCGAGGCGGCGTACCGGGAGCACGGGATCGTCGACACCGGCACGTTCCCGGCCATCGAGGTGCCCGAGCGCGAGCGCGTGCTCGTCGTGAACGGCTCCGCCCCGGGAGCGGCCGCGCACGACTCCTGACAGGGAGCCCGCCCGGCTTCACCGACGGAGACGGGGCGGCGGGACCGGACCGACCGGTTCCGCCGCCCTTCGCTTTTCCGCGTCGTGGACCTGGGCGCGCATGGCCGGCGCGCTGGTGGCGGGCACCATGGTGCGGCCGGTGCCGACCAGGATCCGGTCACCGGTGACCTTGCTGGACGCGGCAGCACCCTGGGGTGAAATCCGCGCTTTCGCTGTCAGTCGCCGCGGCCGGCGGCGCAGCTCACCGGAGGTGGCGCGGGCAAAGTGATCGGCTGCTGCCGCCGGTACTGTTCCAGGTCGACGAGGTTCCCGTTGATCGCGTTGCGCCTCTGCAGTTCCGCCCAGTACACCGGGTCGAGGAAGATCGCGGGGTTCCACTGCGACTGTGTCAGGTCCGTCCGTTGCCCCAGGTACAGCACGGCGTCGGCCAGCTTTCCCAAGGGGACGCCGCACAGCCGCGGCGCGTCCATGAACTGTCCCGCGTCGGTGGATTCCAGCCAGCTGCCCGAGCACGGGATCACGGTGCGCCGTGGACAGGTCACCAAGCGGGGATGGCTGCCGGCCACGATCACGTAGACGCGCTGGCCGGTCTGTTCCTCGATCAGCGGGACTCCGTGATCGGCGTTCTGTCCTGGCTCCGGCGAGTGCATCACGTGCCCGCTGCCGTAGCAGATCAGTGCCCGGCGTCTCTTGGCGAGCACTTCCCGTTCCACCACTGACGCCATGTGGGCGTCACGCTGGGCGAGAAAGACATCCACTTGGTCTTGGGTGGTGATGCGGGACCAGTCGATCGGCGGATCCCCGAGCAGCACCCGGATCCTTCGCTCCGCGGGCAGCGTCCAGTTGACGGCGCGGACGGTCCGGAAGAACTGTTCACGGATCGGCTGGTCGCCGGTGGCCACGGGCGACTGCGTGGTGTTCCGCCAGACCTGCCGCAACACTTGGTCGTCGACGGCCGCACCGGCGACGAACCGGTCAACGACCGGCTGGTACAACGCGTTGCCGAACTCGACGACGATGTCGTCGACGACCTGCGGCAACCGCGGATCTGCAAGCAGCATCTGCTGCGCGTCACCGTGTTCCTGCTGACCGTGTGACTCACCGATCGCAACGAGCCGGTGGCGCTCGAAGGCCGCGAGCACCGCCTGGGTGAGGTCCCGTGCGGCCGCGTCGGCCCTGCCCGTCGAGCCGGTCGTCAGCAGTCCGCCGCCGCTGCCCACCGAGCTGGTCGTCAGCAGTCCGCCGGCTGCCGTACCGGCACCGGTGACGGCGAGGAACCTACGCCGCGTCAACCGTGGATCTCTCACGTCTGATCCTTTCCGAAGGGGATTCGCTCGTGTGACGGACACCGTGCTCACGGGCCGTGCCTCTCGTGGACGCCTCTCCGGGATGGTTGTACGGCACGGCCGGTGTCGCCCGGGTGTCAGCGGCTGACACCCGGCCGACACCGGATCCCTGGCATCGTGAGCAGTGCGGTCGCGCCTGCCGAACGCGGCACCACCAACGAGAAGGAGGACGGTCGTGCGAGTTCTGGTCGTCGAAGACTTCGAGGTTCTGGCCAGGACGATCGGTACCGGGTTGCGCCGCGAGGGCATGGCGGTGGACGTCGTTCTCGACGGCGACGACGCTCTGGCCCACCTGGCCGGCACCCGATACGACGTGGTGGTGCTGGACCGTGACCTGCCCGGCACACCCGGCGACGACGTGTGCCGACACATCGCCGCCGGCGGCGCCGGGTCGCGGGTGCTGATGCTCACCGCCGCAGGCACCGTGCGAGACAGAGTCGAGGGCCTGGGTTTGGGCGCCGACGACTACCTGCCCAAACCGTTCGACTTCACCGAACTCGTGGCCCGCGTGCGCGCGCTGGGGCGCCGCTCGGCGCCCGCCGTGCCTCCGATCCTCCAGGCGGAGGATCTGACCCTGGACCCGAGCCGGCGGGTGGCCTTTCGCGGCGGACGGCGCTTGGAGCTCACCCCGAAGGAGTTCGCCCTGCTGGAATGCCTGCTCGCTGCAGGTGACCGGGTCATGTCCTCGGAGGAGTTGCTGGAACGGGTCTGGGACGAGGCCGCCGACCCGTTCACCACGGCCGTCAAGACGACGGTGCGCCGGTTGCGGGCCAAACTCGGCGAACCGCCGGTGATCGAAACCATCCGTGAGGGCGGCTACCGGATCGGAGTCCCGCGATGAGTCCCGCATCGGACCCGATGGTGACCGGCCGCGCCGACCGCGCCCGGCACCGCCTGCGCCGGCCGTCCCTGCGCGCGCAGCTCACGACACTGTACGCCGGCCTGGTTCTGGCCGTCGTCGTCCCGATGCTGCTGTTCGCCGGCTTCCTCTTCGGGAGGGACCAGATCCGCCTGCGGGCCGGGGACACCGCCCCTCCTCCCGACACGGCCCTCCAGCGGGCCGATGCCGCGCTCGTGATCACCGCGATCATCGTCGTGGTCCTCACCGTGCTGATCGCGTGGTGGCTGGCCGGGCGCTTCCTCCGCCCGCTGCGGGCCATGACCGTGACCGCCCAGGAGATTTCGGCCACCAACCTCAACCGCCGGCTCGGCCTGCGCGGCCCGGACGACGAGCTGACCAAGCTGGGGCGCACCCTCGACGACCTGTTCGAGCGGCTGGACTCCTCGTTCGCGGCACAGCGCAACTTCGTGGCCAACGCCTCACACGAGCTGCGCACCCCGCTGGCCGGTCAACGCGCCGTACTCCAGGTCGCACTCGCCGACCCCGACGCGAGCGAGGCCAGCCTGCGAGCCGCGTGCGAGGAAGCACTCGGTCTCGGAGAACGGCAGGAACGTTTGATCGACGCCCTGCTCACACTGGCGAAAGGACAGAAGGGCCTCGATCACCGGGAAGTGGTCGACCTGGCTGACGTCACCAAGGAGGTGATGCTGTCGCGCCGTGCGGAGGCTACCCGGCGAACCATCACGGTTCAGGCATCGCTGGACCCGGCACCGATCAGCGGTGACCCCGACCTGATCACCAGCATGATCGGCAACCTGGTCGACAACGCGCTCCACCACAACGGTCCCGGCGGACACGTCACCATCGCCACCGAACTCACGAATGGTCGCGCCCGCCTATCGGTCGGCAACACCGGCCCTACCATCCGATCGCAGGACCTACGACGGCTTTTCCAACCCTTCCAGCGACTCGGTACCCAACGAACCCACACCGCCGACGGCCACGGACTGGGCCTGGTCATCGTGCAGGCCGTCGCCGAAGCACACGGCGCGCAGCTGACGGCCCACCCGCGCCCCGGGGGCGGCTTGGACGTGGCGATACTGTTCGGCTGATTCCACCCGGCCTACGCCTCGAAGCGGAAGCCGGCGGCGCGGGACCCGAGCATGGGCCGGGATCTCACGCCGGCGACGCCATGGCCTGTTCGCGGCGCGCGACGGCCGGCATCAGGGCGAAGGCGAACACCGCGCACAGGATCCCTGTCGCGGCGCGGGCCCACCACAACATCCCTGCCTGGAACAGTACGGCGCCGACGGCCGGGCCGGCTTCCGGTCGCCGCCCGGAGGACGCGGGTGGCGGGGTCGCTTTCCCGGCATAGCGGGGCAAGCAGACTCCTACTTTCCCGTGACATCGCGGGCGCGGGGGCAGACGTCCTCTCCTGCGGCGGCCACATGGCCACGCGTTGGGAGGAGCTCATGGAGATCTCGGGGGACGGCGCGGGGAACCGCGTGGCCCGGCTCGCGGGTGGGCGGGACCAGGTGGGGCGGGCGCGCAGGCTCGTGTCGCCGCGCTCGGACGCGGCCATCCCCGGCACGACGACTGCGTGCTGCTGACCAGCGAGATCGCGACGAACGCGGTCGTCCACTCCCGTTCGGGGGACGGCGGCACCTTCACCGTCACCGTCTCGTGCCTGCCCGACCGCGTGCGGGTCTGCGTGGAGGACGACGGCTCGGCCGGGCCGCCGTGCGCCGGGTCACCCGCTCCCCAACGGGTCGAGCCAGGGCGGTCGCGGGCTGCCGCTGCTGGACCTCCTGGCCGACCGGTGGGGGCTGGTCCGCGAGGGCGGCCGCAACGAGGTGTGGTTCGAGGTCTGGTCCGACGGCGACCGGCGCTCCGCCGCGCTCGCCCGCCACCGGCCGGCCGCGTGGGTGCGACCGGCCGTCGCGACGCCCGGCGCGACCTCCATCTGACCCGGCCTTTCGATTTCCCGGGCGCGGCGGCCGTGCCGGGCGCGCCAGGCGGGGAGCCGTGGCGCCCAAATAGGGGCCGAGATACGGCATCGGCACCCGTTTCGGTGGTACTACACCCAGGTCGGGTGATTTTTTAGGCAAGGAAGGGGCAAAACCAACCTAATAAATCGGGAAAGTAGGAGGACTCCCATGGCCCTGCCCGACTTCCTGGTCATCGGGGTGCCGAAGGCCGGCACCACGGCCCTGCACGCGGCGCTGGCCCGCCATCCCCGGCTGTTCATGTCTCCCGTCAAGGAGCCGAAGTTCTTCCTCACCGACGGCCCGCCTCCGGCGAAGGGCGGGCCGGGGGACGCGGAGACCTACCGCGAGCACGTGTGGCGGCGCGCCGACTACGAGGCGCTGTTCGCGGACGCGCCGCCGGGGGCACTGCGCGGCGAGTCCACCCCCTTCTACCTGTACGACCGCGCGGCCCAGCGGCGGATCCGCGAGGCGATCCCGGACGCGAAACTCATCGTCTCGCTGCGCGACCCCGTGGAGCGCGCGCACTCCAACTGGACCCATCTGTGGTCGGCCGGCCTGGAGCCGATCGGCGACGTCATCGAGGCGTGCGCGGCGGAGAAGCGGCGGATCGCCGACGGCTGGTCGCCGTTCTGGCACTACGTCGGCCTCGGCCGGTACGGCGAGCAACTCGAGCACCTGTTCACGCTGTTCCCCCGCGAGCAGGTGCTGGTCTTCCGCTACCGCGACCTGGTCGACCGCCCCGCCACCACGCTCGACCGGATCTGCGCGTTCCTCGGGGTGGAGCAGGGGCTGATCAGCGAGGTGCCTAGGGAGAACGTCACGGCCCATCCGCGGCACAGCCGCAGGCACCGCATCCTGGCCAGGCTCGCCCGGCTCGGCGATCCGCTGCTGGGCCAGCGGCTCACCGCGCCATTGGAGCGGGTGCTGCAGCGCGACGGGCAGCCCCGGCGGCCGCTCACCTGGGAGCAGCGCCAGGAACTGCTCGCCTACTTCGCCGCCGACATCGCGCTGCTGCGCGACCTGCTGGGCCGCGACTCCTTCGGCGAGGACTTCGGCGACTGGCTGCGCCCCCGGGAGCGGTCGGCGGCCTGGTCGGCGCGCGGCCGTCCGGCCAGCGGCAGGCCCGCAACGGCCGCCTCAGAAGCGCCTCCGACCCGCCCGGCCGCCCGGTGTGGACGGCCCGCCGGGAGGCGATCCCATCGGGGCGTCGAACCCCCCATCCGGGCCCGCCCGCCGCGACCGCCCCGAGATGATCAGCGCAGCTCGGTGCGCAGCTCGTGGCCCCCGTCGGCGCGGGTCAGCTCGTAGTACAGGCGGTGGCCCCCCGCCACGGGCACGATCGACAGGTAGCGCAGCCCTCCCCCGCCGTGCTCCGACTGGGCGACGGGGGCGGTTCCGGTGGCGGTGAGCGTGGACGGGTCGGGGCCGATGGCCACGCCCGTGCGCTCCTCGTAGTTCTCCTCCGCCGACGCGCGGCCGTCGTAGTACGCGATGACGGTCCCGCCGCTGAACGTGACCGCGCTCACCCGTACGCCGCGCGAGTCCCACTCGCCCGGCCGCCGGTCGAGCGCGGTCCCCTGCCAGGTCCACTCGACGCCGTCCGCGCTGGTGGCGTAGTCGGTCACCATCTGGTCGGCCTCGTCGGGGTCCTCCAGGGGGTGGCAGGACGCCCACAGGTGCCACACGCCGCCGTGATGGAGGATCACGGGGTCCTTGACGCCGGTCTTGAGGTCGCCGGGCAGCACCACCCGCGCGTCGGCGGGGTCGAACTCCGCCGGCCCGGCGGCCTCGATCATCTCGACCCGCCAGTGCTTGGTGCCGTACGTGGCGCAGCTCAGGTACAGGCGCCATCTGCCCTCAGGCGTCACCACGAGCGTCGGGCGCTCCAGCGACTCGGTCTTCATCTCCTCTTTGGTGATCGTGAGGATCTTCTCGAACCGCTCGCCGTCGGCCGAGCGGGCGATCTCCACGGCGTACCCGCGCCCGTCGCCGAGCGGCCGGCGCAGCCGATAGGCCAGGTAGATCCATCCGTCCCGGCTCACGGCGCTGGGCGCGCCCGCCCAGAATCCGGGCCCGTCTCCGGGCGGAGGAACCGCGACGACTGACCGTTCCGGCTTCGGTGCGAACACGTCTCTTCTCCGTAGTGAGCGACGACGGTGGGCGGGACCGGCTCGCGCCGGCCCTTCTTGGCTGTAGTGACTTACCAGCGGTCCGGCGGGAGGCCAAGTGTCCTCGCCATCGGACGGCCATGTCTATACAAAACCCGCTTGCTTTGCGGGTTTTGTCAGGATAGGGCAGATGTGCTACTGCGCGCGCCCCTACCTGCGGAAAAGTCGGGTGGCGCCCGGCGGGTCCGGCGCGTACGCCGCCCACCCGGCCCGACGACTTTGGCTGCCGAAAGCGCTGCTCACCGCGACCGGCCGCGGAACACGCCCACCCGAGGCCGGTCGCCCGTACCCGAGAACGGTATGACTGTACACATGGACAAGGCAGACATCGGAGTGACGGGCCTGGCGACCATGGGTCGCAACCTCGCCCGGAACTTCGCCCACCACGGTCACGTGGTCGCGGTGCACAACCGCACGGAGAGCCGTACGACCCGGTTCATGGAGGAGCACCGCGACGAGGGCGCGTTCCTGCCCGCGGGCACGATCGAGGAGTTCGTGGCCTCTCTCGAACGGCCCCGCAAGGCGATCATCATGGTCAAGGCCGGGGCGCCCACCGACGCCGTGATCGAGGAACTCGCCGCGGTCATGGAGCCGGGCGACATGATCATCGACGGCGGCAACGCCCACTACATGGACACCCGCCGCCGGGAGGCCGCGCTGCGCGAGCGGGGCATCCACTTCGTCGGCACCGGCATCTCGGGCGGCGAGGAGGGCGCGCTCAACGGCCCGAGCATCATGCCCGGCGGCGACGCCGAGGCGTACGAGACGCTCGGCCCCCTGCTCGAGGACATCGCGGCGAAGGTCGACGGGGTGCCGTGCTGCGTGCACGTGGGCCCCGACGGCGCGGGCCACTTCGTCAAGATGGTGCACAACGGCATCGAGTACGCCGACATGCAGCTCATCGCGGAGTCGTACGACCTGCTCCGGCAGGCCCTCGGGCTGAACCCGAAGGAACTGTCCGACGTCTTCCGCGAGTGGAACAGGGGCGACCTGGAGTCGTACCTCATCGAGATCACCGCCGAGGTGCTGGGCCACACCGACCCCGCCACGGGCAAGCCGTTCGTGGACGTCGTGCAGGACCAGGCCGAGCAGAAGGGCACCGGCCGCTGGACCGTGCAGAGCGCCCTCGACCTCGGCGTCCCGGTCACCGGCATCGCCGAGGCGGTGTTCGCCCGGGCGCTGTCGGGCCACCCCGAGCAGCGGGCCGCCGCCCGCTCGCTCACCGGCCCCTCCGGCACGGCCGGCGACTCCGGCCTCGTCGAGGACGTGCGGCGGGCGCTGTACGCCTCCAAGGTCGTCGCGTACGCCCAGGGGTTCGACCAGATGGCCGCCGCGAGCGCGGAGTACGGCTGGAACCTGAACCTGGGCGAGATGGCCACGATCTGGCGCGGCGGCTGCATCATCAGGGCGCGCTTCCTCGACCGGATCAGGGCGGCGTACGACGCGGACCCGAACCTGCCGACGCTGCTGGTGGACCCGACGTTCGCCCAGGCGCTGGAGGAGGCCCAGGAGTCGTGGCGGCGGGTCGTGGCGACGGCGGCGACGATCGGGGTGCCCACGCCGGGCTTCTCCTCGGCGCTCGCCTACTACGACGGGCTGCGCCGCGACCGGCTCCCGGCGGCGCTGCTGCAGGGGCTGCGTGACTTCTTCGGCGCCCACACCTACCGGAGGGTCGACCGGGAGGGCTCCTTCCACACCGACTGGTCGGGAGACCGGGCCGAGCGGCCCGCCTGACCACCCCGGAGAACGCGGTACGGCGCACGCCCGCGCGGGGCGTGCGCGTACCGGCTCTGAGTCAGGTCACTCGAAGGCGGCGGCAGCCATCGGCTCCGCCTTCTCGCCCCCCGGCGGCGCCGGGAGCGCCGCTGCGCAGCGGGACGTGCTTGACGAAGGCGGCGATCACCGGGACGAGCGCGGCGAACAGGACCGACCACAGGAAGACGGTGCCGATCGTGTTGGCGAGCGCGTCCAGGAACCCGGCCTTGACCGGTGGCGGAAGCTGTTCGAGCACCCTCCGGTCGATCTGGCCGCCGCCGGAGGCCGCCAGGGAGGCCGCCTGCGGGCCGAGCTTTGCGGCGATCTCGTCGGCCAGGCGGTTGTTGAAGATCGCGCCGAACAGCGAGATGCCGAACGAACCGCCGATGGAGCGGAAGAACGTCGAGGCGCTGCTGGCCACGCCGATGTCCTTCTGCTCGACGCTGTTCTGCGCGATCAGCATGGTCGTCTGCATCAGGAAGCCCATGCCGAGACCGAGGACGGCGATGTAGACGCCGGTCCGCCAGGCCGGGGTGTGGACGTCCTGCGTCGACAGCAGCCACATGCCGATGGCCATGATCGCGCCGCCGATCACCGGGTAGCTCTTGTACTTCCCGGTCTGGGTGATCGCCTTGCCGACGAACAGCGACACGACCATGGACGAGGCCATCATCGGGAGCAGGAGCAGGCCGGAGTTGGTGGCCGTGGAGCCCTGCACGATCTGCTGGAACATCGGCAGGAAGGTGATCGCGCCGAACATCGCGAAGCCGAGCAGGAAGCCGAGCACGTTGATCAGCGTGAAGTTGCGGTTGGCGAACACGTGCAGCGGCAGGATCGGCTCGGCCGCGCGCCGCTCGACGGGGATGAACACGGCCAGCGCGACGACCGCCAGGGCGGCCAGCCCCAGGATCTGCCACGAGCCCCAGGGGTACCCGTGCTTCTGGCCGCCCCACGAGGTGATCAGCACGATCGCGGTGATCGCCACGGTGAGGACGGCCGCGCCGAGCCAGTCGATGCGGTGCTCGGTGCGGTGCCTGGGCAGGTGCAGCTTGAGGATCAGCCAGATCAGCGCCACGCCGCCGAGCGGGAGGTTCACGTAGAAGGCCCAGCGCCAGTTCAGGTGGTCGGTGATGAAACCGCCGACGAGAGGCCCCGCGATCATGGCGAGCGACATGATCGCGGCCATGATGCCCTGGTACTGACCACGCTCACGGGGCGGGACCAGGTCCCCGATGATCGCCATCACGCCGACGATGAGCCCGCCGGCGCCGAGGCCCTGCAGTGCCCGGAACGCGATCAGCTCGATCATGCCGTCGCCGGTGCCGCCGAACAGCGACGAGCCGGCCATGCCGCACAGCGCGGAGCCGGCCAGGAAGATGGCGATCGAGCTCAGGAAGATGTTCTTGCGGCCGTAGAGGTCGCCGAGCTTGCCCCAGATCGGCGTGGAGACCGTGGTGCCCAGCACGTACGCGGTGGTGACCCAGGTGAAGTAGTCCAGGCCCTTGAGCTCCCCGACATCCTCGGCATCGCGGTGCCGACGATCATGTTGTCCAGCATCGCCAGCATCATCGCCAGCATGAGACCGGGTAAGACGATCATCACTTCCCGGGACCGGCCGGGCGCGGCCGCGGTCTCCGTGGTCATGGGTGCCCCCTTTGAACGAATTTACTTACTTGCCGACAGGCTAGTGCCCGAGGCACGGTATTGTCCTTACTTGCCGGCCGTCAAGTTATTTAGGGACAGCAGGGAATGGGTGCTCATACCGACACACGCAGCCGCATCCAGGAGGTCGCGATCAGGCTCTTCACCGAGCAGGGGTACGAGGCGACGTCGCTCCGGGAGATAGCCGAGGCCCTCGGCGTGACCAAGGCGGCACTCTACTACCACTTCCGCACCAAAGAGGACATCGTCGCCAGCCTCATCGAAGACCGCGTCAAGGCGCTGGACGAGCTGATCGCGTGGGCGAACGGGCACCCCCGCACCCCGGAGACCCGCGGGGAGGTCATCCGCCGCTACTCCGCCCTGATGACCAGCGGACGCCACCACGAGGTCATGCAGTTCATGGACCGCAACAAGACGGCGCTGCAGGGCCATGCCAAGGTCGACCTGATGCGCGAGCGCATGGGCGAACTGATGCAGACGCTGTGCGAGCCGGACGACCCGCTGCCGGTCAGGCTGAGGCGCTCGATGGCGCTGTTCGCAATGCACGCGGCCTGGTTCTTCATCCGCGACGAGTCGGCGACCGAGGAGGAGCGGGCCGCGGCGGGACTGCAGGTCGCCCTGGAATTGGCCGAGGGCTCAGACGGTTGATCCCCCTCTGATGGGAAGGTGATCGACCATGCTTTTCGGACAGGAACACGTCAAGCGCTACATCGAGACCGACGGCGAGGAAGGCCACGACTGGCAGGGCACCACGGTGGCCATCCTCACCACGAAGGGCCGCAAGTCGGGACAGCCCCGCAGCACCCCGCTGATCTACCAGCCGTACGGCGACGCCTACCTGGTGGTCGCCTCCAAGGGCGGGGCCGACGAGCACCCGCTGTGGTACCTCAACCTCCAGGCCGAGCCTGAGGTGGAGTTCCAGATCAAGGGGGACAGGTTCAAGGCGCGTGCCCGTACGGCGACCTCCGAGGAACGACCGGACATGTGGCGGACGATGACCGCCACCTGGCCCGCGTACGACGAGTACGCCACCAAGACCGACCGGGAGATCCCGATCGTCGTCATCGAGCGCGTGTAGGGCGTCACGCCGTGCCGGGACGCCGGGCACCGGCGGTCGGTCACCGGCCGGTGCCCGGCCCTCGTCGTCCACGGCGTGCAGAAGCCGCGAGCCGGTGACTCGTGCGGCCGTCGGCTGTATCTTTCCCAGGTGATCCTCAGTGACGGGGGAGGTTCCGTGGGCGACGGCCGTACCGCCGAAATCATGCTCGCCGAGGCCCGGAAGGCCTTCTGGATCATGGTCGGCTTCCTGGCGCTGATCTGGGTCGTGCAGGTGGCCAACTGGGCCTCGGGCTACTCGCTCAGCTACAGCTACGGCATCAGGCCCTGGGACGTCGAGCGGCTGCCCGGGATCGTCTCCGCGCCGCTCCTCCACTGGAGCTGGGCGCACATCGAGGGCAACTCCGGGCCGCTGTTCATCTTCGGGTTCCTCGCGGCCTACCGGGGCGTACGGCGCTTCCTCGGCGTGACCGGGCTGATCGCCGTCGCCAGCGGGCTCGGCTCGTGGTTCACCGCCGACTCCTCCACGGTCGGCGCGGGCGCGAGCGGTCTGGTGTTCGGCTACTTCGGGTACGTGCTCGTACGCGGGGCCTTCGACCGGCACCTGATCGACATCGTCATCGGCCTGGTCATGGGCCTGTGCTTCGCCTACCAGTTCGCCGGGCTGCTGCCGGCCGAGGGCATCGGCTGGCAGGCCCACGTCTTCGGCTTCGCGGGCGGCATCCTCGGCGGCTACCTGTTCCGCGACCGGCGGGCCAAGGGCACGACCGGAAGTGCTCCCTGCGAGGCCGCCCCGCCCGACTCCAGGGCGGCCCTGCTCAAGGAGATCGAAGACCTCGGCCTGTGACGCGTACCGGTCAGGGCTCGTGCTGGTCGGGCGGGTGGAAGGGGATGGTGGCGGTGAGCGCGAACCCGCCCTCGGCGGTCGGCCCGTACGTCAGCCGCCCGCCCACCAGGGCGACGCGCTCGCGCAGGCCGGGCAGCCCGTAGCCGCCCCCCGCGTCTGCGGGCACCCGGACCGGCACGGCCCGGCTCTTGCCGCTGTTGACCACCGACACGTTCAGCACGCCGCCGTGGGCCTCGCAGACGACCTGTACATCGGCCCCGGGCGCGTGTTTGCGCACGTTGTTCAGGCCCTCCTGGACGACGCGGTAGCAGGCGTGGCCGGCCTGCCGCGACAGCGCCTCCTCCGGCACGTCGTAGTGCAGGGCGACGCGCAGGCCGGTGGCCCTGCTCTCCTCCACCAGGCGCGGTATCCCCTCGACGCTCTCCGCCGAGGGCGGCAGGTCCCTGCGCCGCAGCGCCGTGAGCAGCTCGCGCAGCTCGGTCAGCGCCCGCACGCCCTTGTCCTCGATGTTCCTGGCCAGTTTGCGGATCTCGTCGAGCTCGTCGGCGTCCTGGATGAGACCGGCGTTCAGGACCATCACGGTCACCGCATGCGTCACCGTGTCGTGCAGCTCACCGGCGATGCGGCGGCGTTCCTGGGCGGCGGCGCGCTCCTCCCGCGCCCGCACGCCCGCCCGCAGCTCCCGGATCATCGAGCGGTAGCGCCACACCCAGGTGCCCACCAGCGCGGGCAGGAAGATCAGCGTGACCGCCCGCACCGCCACGGCGACGGGCAGCCGGTCGGTGTAGGGGCTCGTGTAGTCGGCCAGCGCGAAGACCCCCGCCAGCACAGTGGTCACCCACGGCCATCGCCGCACCGTGTTCCGCGCCGTCATCGAGTACGCCGCCAGCATCAGCGGCATGGTCTCGCCCGCGAGCAGCGCGCAGGCGACGGTCGCCATGACCATCGGCCAGGCCACACTGCGCCGCGCCAGCATGGACACGGCCGCCGCGGCCGACGCGGCGACCTGCGCCCACCACGGCACGGCGAGGAACGGCAGGGCCGGGAAGGAGCGGCCGAACACCACCGCCGGCACCGTGAAGGCGAGGACGGCGACGGCGAGCAGCACGTCGGCCGCCGCCTCCCGGCGCGCGGCGAGCCCGGCCCACTTCTCCCCCATACCGCTAGTTTGTGGGTTTGACCTGCGGCTTCGTGCAGCGCCACACCCCTTTGACGTAGCTGTGCCACACCTTGCCGTACGTCGAGCCGGTCGAAACAGTCATGCGTCTTGGGCAGGATAAGAGGCGTGAGCGAAAGCATGAGCCTCCTCCGCCGTCTTCCGTCCGGCTCTGAACCCGACGCGCTGTTCGACGCGTTCGTGTCGTGGAACGCCGATCGGGGGCTCACGCTGTACCCCGCGCAGGAGGAGGCCCTGATCGAGGTCGTCTCCGGCAACAACGTGATCGTGTCCACGCCCACGGGCTCGGGCAAGAGCCTGATCGCCGCCGGGGCGCACTTCGCCGCGCTGGCCCGGGACGAGATCAGCTTCTACACCGCGCCGATCAAGGCGCTGGTGTCGGAGAAGTTCTTCGACCTGTGCGCCCTGTTCGGCACCGAGAACGTCGGCATGATGACCGGCGACGCCACCGTGAACGCCGACGCGCCCGTCATCTGCTGCACCGCCGAGATCCTCGCCCAGATCGCGCTGCGCGACGGCGCGGACGCCGACGTCGGCACCGTGATCATGGACGAGTTCCACTTCTACGCCGAGCCCGACCGCGGCTGGGCCTGGCAGGTGCCGCTGCTGGAGCTGCCGCAGGCGCAGTTCGTGCTGATGTCGGCCACGCTCGGCGACGTCGAGCGGTTCCAGACCGACCTCACCCGGCGCACCGGCCGCCCCACCAGCGTGGTCAAGCACGCCGAGCGCCCGGTGCCGCTGATCTACTCCTATCGCACCACTCCCCTGCACGAGACGCTGGAGGAGCTGCTGTCCACCCAGCAGGCCCCGGTGTACGTCGTGCACTTCACCCAGGCCGCGGCGATGGAGCGCGCCCAGGCGCTCATGAGCATCAACATGTGCACCAAGGCCGAGAAGGAGGCCATCGCCGCCCTCATCGGCAACTTCCGCTTCACCACCCGCTTCGGCCGCGCCCTGTCCCGGCTCGTACGGCACGGCATCGGCGTGCACCACGCGGGCATGCTGCCGAAGTACCGCCGCCTGGTGGAACGGCTGGCCCAGGCGGGCCTGCTGAAGGTCATCTGCGGCACCGACACGCTCGGCGTGGGGGTCAACGTCCCGATCCGCACCGTGCTGTTCACCGCGCTGTCGAAGTTCGACGGCACCAAGGTGCGGCGGCTGCGCGCGCGGGAGTTCCACCAGATCGCCGGACGGGCCGGCCGGGCCGGGTTCGACACGGTCGGATACGTCGTCTGCCAGGCGCCCGACCACGTGATCGAGAACGAGCGGGCGCTGGCGAAGATCGGCGACGACCCCAAGCGGCGCCGCGGCTACGCGCGCAAGAAGCCCCCGGAGGGGTTCGTCGGCTGGAGCGAGGAGACGTTCGAGAAGCTCCAGACGGCCGAGCCCGAGCCGCTGACCTCCCGGTTCAAGGTCAGCAACGCCATGCTGCTGTCCATCATCAACCGGCCCGGCGACTGCTTCCAGGCGATGAAGCGGCTGCTCACCGACAACCACGAGGACCGCAAGGCGCAGCGCCGCCACATCAGCCACGCCATCGCGATCTACCGCTCGCTGCTGGCCGGCGGCATCGTGGAGAAGCTCGCCGAGCCCGACGAGCACGGCCGCATGGCCCGGCTCACCGTGGATTTGCAGGAGGACTTCGCGCTCAACCAGGCGCTGTCCACCTTCGCGCTGGCGTCCTTCGAGCTGCTCGACTCCGGCTCCCCGACGTACGCGCTGGACATGGTCTCGATCGTCGAGTCGACGCTGGACGACCCCCGCCAGATCCTGCACGCCCAGCTCAACAAGGCCAGGGCCGAGGCGGTCGCCCAGATGAAGGCCGACGGCATCGAGTACGAGGAGCGGATGGAGCGCCTCGCCGAGATCACCCATCCGATGCCGCTGGCCGACCTGCTCTTCGGCGCGTACGAGACCTACCGGCGCGGCCACCCGTGGGTCGGCGACCACGTCGTCAGCCCGAAGACCATCGTCCGGGACATGTACGAGCGGGCCATGACCTTCACCGAGTACATCCAGTTCTACGAGCTGGCCCGCTCGGAGGGCACGGTGCTGCGCTACCTGGCCGACGCCTACCGGACGCTGTCGAAGACGGTGCCCGAGCACCTGAAGACCGACGACCTCGTGGACCTCATCGAATGGCTCGGCGAGCTGGTGCGCCAGGTCGACTCCAGCCTGATCGACGAGTGGGAGAAGCTGGCCAACCCCGCCGAGGCGCTGGCGGCCGGGGAGGAGCTGGAGACAAGGGCCCGCCCGGTCACCGCCAACGCGCGCGCCTTCCGGGTGCTGGTCCGCAACGCGATGTTCCGGATGGTGGAGCTCGCCGCGCTGGACCGGGAGGAGGAGCTGGCCGAGCTCTACCCGGACGTCGACTGGGGCGCGGGCCTGGACGCCTACTACGAGGAGCACGACGAGATCCTCACCGGCCCGGCCGCCCGCGGTCCGGCCCTCCTGCTCATCGAGGAGGAGAAGGAGCTGTGGCGGGTGCGTCAGATCATCGACGACCCGGCCGGCAACCACGACTGGGGCATCAGCGCCGAGGTGGACCTGGCGGCCTCCGACGAGGAGGGCCACGCCGTCCTCCACGTCATCGGCCTCACCCGCCTCTGACGGCCCGGGAAGGGCCGGGCCCGGACCCCGGCCCGCCGCGTGGGCTACGAATTCTCGACTGCGCCGGTCGCGCAGGTGACGGTGACGTCGACACTGGCGGTGACCGTCCCCGCGTTCACCGCGTACATGCTCCAGGACGCCGGGAGACCGTGTACCGGTCTCCGGCGTGCCGCGTCAGCCGTAGAACTTCCTCGCGCCCTCGTGGAGCGGCACGGGGTCGGTCTTCGGCGCCTCGGCCAGCGTGATGTCCTTGGCCGACGCGTGCACCTTCTCCAGGTCGGCCTTGTGCTCGAAGAGCAGCCGGGTGAGGTCCTCCGCGAGCTTCGCGTCCATCGCAGCGTTCACCACGAGGAGGTTCGGCACGACGATGGTCGGCACGTCGGACGGCGTGCCGTACGCCCCCTTCGGGATCACGCCCTCGGTGTAGACGGGACCGTGGGCGGCGCGCACGGCGGGCAGCACGTCGTTCAGCGGCACGAAGGTCACCTTGTCGCCCATGCTCGTCACCAGGTCGGTGATGCCCGAGGTGGGCAGCCCGCCCGACCACACCAGCGCGTCGAGGGTGCCGTCCTTGAGCCCCTGCACGGTCTCGGGCAGCGACAGCGCCTGACGTTTCACGTCCTTGTCGGGATCGAGCCCGGCGGCGGCGAGCAGCCGCAGCGCGATCACCTCCGTTCCCGAGTTCGGCGAGCCCGTGGACACGCGCTTGCCGCGCAGGCCGGCGACGGACGTGATCCCGGCGTCGGTCCGCGCGATCACTTGGGTGTAGTTGCCGTACAGCCGGGCGAGCGCGCGGATCGGCTGCGGGGCGGTGAAGGCGCCGGTGCCCTTGACCGCGTCGGCGGCCGTGTCCGCGAGCGTGAAGGCGATGTCCGACTGTCCCCTGACCACCCGCTGGATGTTCTCCACCGAGGCGCCGGTGGCCTCGGCGGTGGCCCGGTGGCCCGGCAGGTGCTTGTCGATGAGTTCGGCGAGCCCGCCGCCCAGCACGTAGTAGACGCCGGTGGTGTTGCCGGTGGCGATCGACAGGCGGGTCCCGCCGCCCGCGCCGCCCTTCGTGGCCGACCGGTCGCCCCCGCAACCGCCTGCCAGCAGTGCCGCGGTGACGGCCAGCGCCGTCACGAGCCTGAACCTCACGGATGCGCCTCCCTGTGTCTGCGGACGAAGTGGACGGCGAGCGCCAGGGCCGCGACGCCCAGCCCGGCCAGCACGGGCCAGGGCGACAGGACGAGTAGCAGGACCGCCGCCAGTGCGCACAGGCCCCGCTCGACCGGGCCGGCGGGGCCGGTGATCCAGCCGCCGGTGGCCACCGCGAGGACGGCCACGGCCAGCGCGGACACGGCCGCGGCGAGCACGACATCGCCGATCGGGCTGCGCCAGCAGGGCCGCGCCGGACGGCGTGAGCACGAACGCGAACGGCACGAGGAACGCCGGGAGCGTGTACTTCCAGGTGGCCCACATCGTGCGGTGCGCGTTGCCGCCCGTGATCGCCGAGGCGGCGAAGGCCGACAGCGCCGTCGGCGGGCTCACCTCGGACAGCACGGCGTAGTAGAAGATGAACATGTACGCCTCGGCCGGGGTGACGCCGAGGTTCAGCAGCGCGGGTCCGATGATCACGGCGGCGATGACGAAGGACGCCGTCACCGGCACGGCCAGCCCGAGCAGCAGCACGGCCAGCGCGCAGGCCACGGCGGTGGCCGCGAGGTTCCCCCCGGACAGGCCGACGATCAGCGAGCCGGCCTTGAGCCCCAGCCCGGTGAGCGTGACCACGCCGACGATCGTGCCCGCCGCCGCGCAGGTGACCGCGACCGGCAGCACGCCGGTGGCGCCCGCGGCCAGGGCCCGTACGGCACGGCGCGGGGTCAGCCGGTTCTCGCCACCGGGAGCGCGGTCGAGGAACGACAGCGCGAAGGCCAGCAGCGTGGCGTACACGACCGCGCGGAACGGCGACTGGCCGAGCGCCATCAGGATGATGATCACGAACAGTGAGCTGAAGTGGTAGCCGAAGCGCCTGATCAGCGGCCAGGGACCGCCCATGTCCACCGGAACGGCCCGCGTGCCGTACCTGCGGGCGTCCATCTCGATCGCGAGGAAGACGCCCAGGTAGTACAGGACGGTCGGGATCGTGGCGTAGACGAGCACGGTCAGGTAGCTCACCCGCAGGTATTCGGCGATGATGAACGCCGCCGCGCCCAACGTGGGGGGCGAAAGGATCGCGCCGATGCCCGCCGCCGCCAGCACTCCCCCGGCCTGCTCGCGCGGATAACCGGCCCGGCGCAGGATCGGCCAGGCCACGCTGCCCACGCTCACGGTGGTCGCCACGCCGGAACCGCTCACCGTGCCGAGCAGGAACCCCGCGAGCGTGACGGTCCGCCCCGGCGCGGAGCGCGAGCGGCGGAACGCGGCGAAGGAGACGTCGACGAAGAACCGCCCCGCCCCAGAATGGTCGAGCACCGCGCCGTAGATCGTGAACAGGATGATGTAGGTCGCCGCGACGTCGAGGGGCACGCCGTACACGCCCTCGGTGCCCATCGTGAACGCCGCCACGATCCGGTCCAGGTCGTAGCCCCGGTGGCCCAGCGCCCAGTCGGCGGGCAGGTAGCCGCCGTAGTAGGCGTACGCGAAGAAGACCAGGCACACGACGGGCAGGATCCAGCCCACGGTCCGCCGGCACGCCTCGAGGAGCAGCAGCGTGAGCAGCGCGCCCGCCGCCACGTCGAGCGGCGTCGGAGCGTACGCCCGGCGGATGAGGTCGTCGAAGACGACGAGCGGATACACGCAGACGGCCAGCGACAGCACCGCGAGCACCCAGTCGAGCGGGCCGGGCCGGTCCCGGCCCCCACGCCGCGCCTTGTAGCAGACGAAGGCCAGCGGCAGCACCACGGCCAGGAACGCCATCCGGTAGGGCAGGACCGCCCCCGGCCGGAAGGTCTGGTAAAGCGCGTAGAGGGACAGGGCCAGCGCGACGACCGTGACGAGTGCCGCCGTGCGGCCGGACAGGCGCCGGGCGGGACGCTCCGCGTCGAACTCGGCGACGAGGTCCTCCGCCGACGTCTCGTGCCGGGTCTCGGTCACGCGTCTCCCCTGCGATGCGGCAAGCCCTTGACCGCAAGGTACGCCGAAGTTGACTTCTTGTAGTCACAATCCGGATCACAGTCAGGTCACGGACCGTAGTTCCACTCCTACCCGCGGTCGATCCCCTTGCCCGCCCTTCCAGCAGATCGTCGACTCACCACCCGGCCGTCCGTCGCGAGGGCCGGTCTCCCTGCTGTCAAAGTCCGGCACGGCATGGCCAGTTCGCCGCGAACACGGCGTGCCGTCCCGTCGGCCGCGGCACGATAGCCACCGCGCCACCGCGATCCCGTACCGCGAATGTCGGTGCCGGAGCGTACGTTGAGGCCGCGCGACCGAGTCCGGGTTGGTGATGACCATGACCACGATCCACGAGCAGGCAGCCGTCCTCGCCCTCACCAGAGCCACGCACGACAAGCCCTGGTTCCACACGGCGCGTGTCATCCTCGACTCCGGCAGCGCGCTTCGGCTTCTCGACGGCGGCTACACGGGCCGGGACGAGGACGACCAGGCGCACGCCGCCGCCGTCGCCACCCGCGTCCGGCCCGGCCACCTCGCCTGGGGACGCGACCTCATCGCCGCCATGCGGGCCGAGGGAGTCGATCTCGTCACCGTTCTCGACGGCACCTACCCCGGCAACTTGATCTGGGCCTACGACCGCCCCCCGTTTCTGTGGGTACGCGAGCGGTTCCAAGCCGGGGACCATCGCGCCGTCGCCGTGATCGGCGAGGACGACATCAGCCATGCCGCCGCCGCGGCACAGGCCCTGGCCGAGGCCGGTTTGGTCGTCGTCGCGCCCCTGCGTACGCGTCTGGACGCCGCGGTCCATCAGGCTGCGCTGGCCGCCGGCGGCCGTACCGTGGCCGTCCTCGCGGGTGGCATCGCGGAGCCGGCCACCTACGGCGAGTACGCCAATGTGGCCAAGCGGATAGCCGAGCGCGGCGCGATCGTCTCCCCCTTCTGGCCCCGCTCCGTCCCCATCGGCGGCTCAGACGCCTTCGCAAGCGCCGTGACCTGCGGATTGGCCGACTGCCTGTACGTGGTCGACGGTGCCGACGGAGGGCCTTCCTGCGGGCACGTCGAGGAGGCGCTGCGAATCGGCACCCATGTGCTCGCGTCCCAGCGGCTTCACCAGGAACAGCCGTGGGTGGAACGAGCGGCTTCGCGGGGAGGCATGACTGCCGTTCGGGACATTGACGACCTGTGCGAGCAGGCGGTCAATCTCGTAGATATGGCCTCTCCAACGAACACCTGCTGACCATGGGTGACGCCGAGGCGTTCACTCGCGGTTTTCTGCCGCTGTTCCATGCCGTTCCGCCCGTGCGACTGGGGGTTTGCCGAATCTGTCACTCCGGGCCGAACAACCGCGGGGACGGAAAGCCATGGCCCACCTGCGCCAGTTGCAAACGCACCACACAAAATCTGACCGGTTACACCGAAAACGTGGTGCCGATCTCGCTGACCACCAAGGAGACGCAGTTGTACGACGTCCTGGTCCGCGAGAAAACCCCCTACGGTGTCACAGGCCGACGTAGCCGCGTGGATTTCCTCGCCGCGACAGTGACCCACTTCTACCAGAAACACGCCGGCTGCCTGCGGGGGCTGGCCGGCGGGTCCTTCACGATCGTGGCCACCATACCGAGCACCGGCGCCGAGCGCCCCGTCCAAGCGTTCCCTCTCATGGATGCGGTCGTCGGCAAGGTGAGTGCCTTGGCTCGCCTCTTCCGGCCCCTCCTGCTGCAGGCGGATGGCGAATTCGCTCCGGTGCTCGCCGCCCGGAAATCCCATTCGAACGCGTTCCGGGTGCGGGGCGGCGAGTTGAACGGTGAGCGGGTACTGCTGGTGAACGATCTGTTCGTGTCCGGCGCGCACCTGCAGAGTGCCGCGTCCGCACTCATCGCCAAAGGCGCCCAGACAGTGGTGGCCCTCGTCGTCGCACGGTTGATGAATCCGGCGTCCACCGACCCGTACAGCGCCAAGATCTGGCAGGAGTCATGCGACCGGCCCTTCAGCTTCGATCGCTGCTGTGTTTGCGAGTCGGCCTGTGGCCGGGCCGCCTGAAGCGGACCGGCGATCCCGGCTACCGGCCCTGTGAGCGCGCTTCGATCAGATCAGGCCCTGGTCGGTCCAGATGACGCCCTTGTTGCGGCACAGGCAGAAGGGGTGGCCGACCGGGTCGGTGTAAACCCGCCAACCGTAGCCGTTGGGGCCGAAGAAGTCCTGCTGCAGCGTCGCGCCGAGGTCGAGGACGCGGCGCTGCTCGGACTCGATCTCGTCCACTTCGAAGTCGAGGTGGAACTGCTTGGGGTGCTCGCTGTCGGGCCACTGCGGAGCGCGGTAGTCGTCCACCCGGATGAAGGCCAGCTCGACCTCGCCGAACTTGATGCCGGCCCAGTTCTCGTGGCTGCCTTCCTTGATCGGGCGGCCCGTCACCTCGGAGTAGAAGGCTGCCAGCTTCATCGTGTCCGGGCAGTCGATGATGAAATCGGTGAGTCGCAGCATTTCGCGATCCTGTCACAAGATCAAGGGAGTCTTGCCTGTCTCGAAGCCATCTGCCCTGCTGTGCGACGACTTTGAGACAGGCCCTAGCCGCCGGCTCTCCGGGCGGACCTGAGGACGTAGGCGGCGAGCACCGCGGCTCCGGCGATCGCCTGCGCCGCGACGTACGGCGCCACCGAGGCGGGCCCGCGACGCCAGCGCGGCGAGCGCGGGCAGGGACCCGAGCAGCGCGAGGTCCACGCCGGTCGCCGCCCAGATCAGCGGTCCGGTCGGCACCGCGCCGCCCGGGGTGTCGATGACCGGCATGGAGTGGTCGACGGGCCGCCGCCGGGCCATCCGCAGCGCGCCCGCGGCGAGCGCGGGCGCGGCGGCCGGGCCGAGCGCCCACCAGGCCCCGGCCGGCAGCGTGCCCGCGGCCTGGAG
>NZ_MWJN01000111.1:0-30073 GCF_002027145.1 Microbispora sp. GKU 823
ACCACGACCTGATCGTGATCGAGGACCTCAACGTGCGCGGCATGGTCCGTAACCGGTCCCTCGCGCGGGCGATCTCGGACTGTGGGTGGGGCGAGTTCCGTCGCCAACTGGAGTACAAAACCCGGCGGTGCGGGCGGCGCCTGGTCGTGATCGACCGCTGGCATCCAAGCTCGAAGACGTGCAGCGCGTGCGGGCACCTGCTCGCCACCCTCAGCCTGTCCACCCGGCACTGGACGTGCCCGGACTGCGGCACCCGGCACGACCGGGACGTCAACGCCGCCAAGAACATCCTGGCCGCTGGTCGAGCGGTGCCTGCCTGTGGAGCTGACGTGAGTCCGCAAGGGTCCTCCCTTCGGCGGTCGGCGGTGAAGCAGGAAACCTCACCCGTGAGGGCGGGAATCCCGGTCCATTAGGGCCGGGAGGAAGTCAAAGGATCGTCTGCCACCAGCCGTCCACCGGCGGCGGGTCGTCGACCGTGACGCGCTCGCCCGGCCGCGGCACCACGAGGCGTACGTCGCGGGCCTTGGCCTCCCGCCACAGCTGGTCGATCGGGTCGTTCCAGGCGTGCGGGGCGAGCGCGAACGTGCCCCAGTGCACCGGCAGCAGCACCCGGGCGCGCAGGTCGAGGTGGGTGAGGATCGCCTCCTCCGGCGTCATGTGGATGTCCGGCCAGCCCTTGCTGTAGGCGCCGATCTGGATCACCGACAGGTCGAAAGGCCCGTGCGCCTCGCCGATCGCCGCGTACCCGTCGAAGTAGCCGGAGTCGCCGGTGTAGAAGACCCGCCTGCGCTCGCCCGCGATGACCCACGAGGCCCAGAGGGTCTGGTCCCTGCGGAACCCGCGGCCGGAGAAGTGACGGCCCGGAGTCGCCACGAACCGGAGGCCGGACACCGTGGCCTCCTCGTTCCAGTCCAGCTCGATGATCCGGGACGCGGGCACCCGCCATCGCTCGAGATGGGCGCCGACCCCGAGCGGCACCAGGAACGGCGCGGACTGCGTGCGGGCCAGCAGGCGCACCGTGTCCATGTCGAGGTGGTCGTAGTGGTCGTGCGAGATGACGATCGCGTCGAGTTCGGGCAGCTCGTACAGCGGCACCGGCGGAGGGTGCAGACGACGCGGCCCGGTGAACGACGCAGGGGAGCAACGCTCGCTCCACACCGGATCGAGCAGCACCCGCCGCCCCTCGATCTCGATCAGCGCCGAGGAGTGGCCGTACCAGACGGCGTCGAGGTCGCCGCCTTGGGACGAGCCGGGAGTCATCAGGGGAACGGGCAGGCGGGGCTTGCGCTGCGTCCGGCGGAGGAACTCGCGGGCGACCTGCTGCCTGGTCCCCGGCGGGAGGACGGGACTGGGCGTCGTGTTACGGAACGCGCCGTCGCGGAACTGTCTGGAGCGCCGCACCCGCAGCGCCCGCTCGCCCGACGGCCGCGCCCCCAGCGCGGCGGGGACGTCCCGCACCGCCCACACCGCCGCCGCCAGGGCGGCCGCTCCCGCGAGGAGCCCCACGCGACGGCCCAGGTCACTACTTCTCAAACCACCGGTCTTCAACGGCAATCTCCTTGCTGAGTTCTGCCGATCAGACTAGGCAATCTCCGCGCCGGTCGCGCCGACGACGCCTTGCCTGTGTACAACCCTCCCTGGAGACTGCGTGGTGAATGAAAGCATGCAGACCGACCGGCCCGGCGCGGGCCAGGCGAGGCGGGGGACGATGAACACCGGCGGGGGGACGATGAACACCGGCCACAACGCGGACGACGGCCCGGCCGGCAACCGCGACGACCGTGATGACCGTGAGGACTCCGCCGGCTTCGGCGGCCGTGATGTTGCCGGTGACCGTGATGTTCTCGGCGAGTGGGGCGGCCGGGGCGACGGTGACGTCTTCGGCGACCGTGACGACCGTGATGGCGACGCGGCGTCCGGCCTGCTGCGGCTGTTCGAGGGGCACCGCCTGACGCCCGTGCAGCGCAGAATCGCCCACTGCCTCGCGCAGCACGCCGCGGACGCGCCGTTCCTGTCGAGCATCGAGGTGGCCGAACTGGCCGGGGTCAGCCAGCCGTCGGTGACCCGCTTCGCGATGGCGCTGGGCTACAGCGGATACCCCGGCCTCCGGCGCAGGTTCCGTGAGCTCGGCGTACGGTCCGGCCGGAACGGGGAGGACGCCGGGCCCGATGCCCGCGCCTCCGCGCACACGGCTGCCCACCGGCTCTCCGACGGCGGCGCGGCTGGGCGGGCCGCGGGCAGGGAGCAGGGGCCGGCGGGGACGCTTCAGGCCACGCCGGAGGACCCGCGTGGCCCGTCGTCGCGACCCGGCGCACCCCCGCGCCCCGCGGCTCAGGATTCCTCGTCTCTGGATTCCCCACCCCTGGATCTCTCGCCCGAGGATGCCGGGCACCCGGACCCCGATCACGGACCGGATCGGGCGACGGGACCGGGCGGCGAATACCGGCGGGCCGTGCTTGCGGAGATCGAGAACCTGCGCGCCCTCGCCCGGTCGCTGGACGACTCCGGGCCCGTCGCCGAGGCCGCCCGCCTGCTCGCCGCCTCGCGCCCGCTGCCGGTGCTGGGCCTGCGGGCCGCCGCGGCCCAGGCCGCCGGGTTCGCCTACTTCGCGGCGAAGATCCACCCCGACGTACGGCTCCTGCACGAGGGGGGGTCGCTCCTGGCCGACCGTATCGAGCAGGCGGCGGCGGCCGGGGCGACGGCCCTGCTGTGCTTCGCCCTGCCCCGCTACCCGGCCGAACTGGTGGACGCTCTGCGGGCCGCCCGCACGGCCGGACTGAGCGTCGTCACGGTCGCGGACCATCGGGTGCCGTCCCTCGCCGGCCTGTCGCACGTTCTGCTCACCGCCGCGGTGGGCACGCACCTGGTGTTCGACACGGCGTGCGCGCCGATGATGCTCGGCCGGGTGCTGCTCGAGGCGATGTGCGACGAACTGCCCGGGGCGCAGGCCCGTCTGGAGGCGTTCGAGGCGTCGGCCGCCGCCCGTGAGGTGTTCCTCATTGACTGAATCTATTCATTCACCCAGGATGGATGGGACTCGCTGAATGGGACCATGCGCCGCGGGCGCGGGTGGAAGGAGGACTCGTGGGTGACGACGGCGGCAGCGCCCCCAACGGCCGGGCTCCCCACGGGGCTCCCCACGGTCGGGCTTCCGGCGACCGGGCGCCGGTCCGGGCCCCGCGCGGCGGCACGCTGAACACGCGCGGCTGGCAGCAGGAGGCCGCCCTGCGCATGCTGATGAACAACCTCGACCCCGAGGTCGCCGAGCATCCGGAGCGGCTCGTCGTCTACGGCGGCAGCGGCAAGGCGGCCCGCGACTGGCCGTCGTACGACGCCATCGTGCGCGAGCTCACCACCCTGCGGGCCGACGAGACGCTGCTGGTGCAGTCGGGGCGGCCGGTCGGCGTGATGACCACCCACGAGTGGGCCCCCAGGGTGCTGATCGCCAACTCCAACCTCGTCGGCGACTGGGCGACGTGGCCCGAATTCCGGCGGCTGGAGCGGCTCGGACTCACGATGTACGGCCAGATGACGGCCGGTTCGTGGATCTACATCGGCACCCAGGGCATCCTGCAGGGGACGTACGAAACGTTCGCGGCGGTCGCGGCCAAGCGGTTCGGCGGCAGTCTCGCCGGGACGATCACCCTCACCGCCGGGCTCGGCGGCATGGGCGGCGCCCAGCCCCTCGCGGTCACGATGAACGGCGGCGTGGCGATCTGCGTCGACTGCGACCCGCGCAGCGTCGAGCGCCGCATCGGCCACCGCTACCTCGATGTGCGGGCCGAGAGCCTGGACGAGGCGCTGCGCCTGGCGTACGAGGCCAGGGACGCGCGCCGCCCGCTGTCCATCGGGGTCGTGGCCAACGCCGCCGAGGCCGTGCCCGCCCTGCTGGCCGGGGGCGCGGAGATCGACGTCGTGACCGACCAGACGAGCGCGCACGACCCGCTGGCGTACCTGCCGCTGGGCGTCGCGTTCGAGGACATGGCCGCGCTGGCGCGCAAGGACCCCGAGGGGTTCACCCGCCGGGCCCGAGAGTCGATGGCCAGGCACGTCGAGGCGATGGTCGGCTTCCAGGACGCGGGCGCGGAGGTGTTCGACTACGGCAACTCGATCAGGGGCGAGGCGAGCCTCGCCGGGTACGCGCGGGCGTTCGACTTCCCCGGGTTCGTGCCGGCCTACATCCGGCCGCTGTTCTGCGAGGGCAAGGGCCCGTTCCGGTGGGCGGCGCTGTCCGGCGACCCGGCCGACATCGCGACGACCGACCGCGCGATCCTCGATCTGTTCCCCGACAACGAGCCGCTGGCCCGGTGGATCAGGATGGCGGGGGAGCGGGTGCGGTTCCAGGGCCTGCCCGCGCGGATCTGCTGGCTGGGGTACGGCGAGCGCGACCGGGCCGGCGAGCGGTTCAACGACCTCGTGGCCTCGGGGGAGATCTTCGCGCCCATCGTGATCGGGCGCGACCACCTCGACTGCGGCTCGGTCGCCTCGCCCTACCGGGAGACCGAGGGCATGCTGGACGGCTCCGACGCGATCGCCGACTGGCCGCTGCTCAACGCCATGGTCAACGTCGCCTCCGGCGCGTCCTGGGTGTCGATCCACCACGGCGGCGGAGTCGGCATCGGCCGTTCCATCCACGCCGGACAGGTCACCGTCGCCGACGGCACGCCGCTCGCGGGAGAGAAGATCCGGCGGGTGCTGACCAACGACCCCGGCATGGGCGTCATCCGGCACGTGGACGCCGGATACGACCGGGCCGCCGAGGTCGCCGTGGAGCGCGGCGTACGGGTTCCGATGGCCGGGGCGGAGCCCGCCGGCCCCGACGCCGATGTCTGAGGGGACGGCGCGAGTCCTGCCGGAGGAGGTGGCGGACGGCTTCCGCCGCATGTGGCGCGACCTGCTCCCGGTGGGCCGGCACGACGCGACGGGCGGATACCGCAGGCACGCCTGGACGGCGGCGGACGCGGAGTGCCGGGCCTGGTTCGCCGAACAGGCCCGGAAGCGTGGCCTGGCGTACGAGACCGACCGCAACGGCAACCAGTGGGCCTGGCTGGGCGATCCCCGGGCCGGGAACGCCGTGGTGACCGGCTCCCACCTGGACTCGGTGCCCGACGGCGGCGCGTACGACGGCCCGCTGGGTGTGGTGGGGGCGTTCGCCGCGCTCGACGCGCTGCTGGCGCGCGGGCTCCGGCCGGAGCGGCCGCTGGCGGTGGTGAACTTCACCGAGGAGGAGGGCGCCAGGTTCGGCCTGGCCTGCCTGGGATCGCGGCTGATGACCGGCGCCGTCCGCCCAGAGACGGCGGGGGCGCTGCACGACGCGGACGGCGTCACCCTGGCGGCGGCGATGGAACGGGCGGGACGCGACCCGGGGGCCGCCGGGCGTGACGACGAGCGCCTCGCGCGGATCGGCGCGTTCGTGGAACTGCACGTGGAGCAGGGCCGCCACCTCGCCGCCACGCCGCACCCGGTCGGCGTCGCCTCCGCGATCTGGCCGCACGGCCGCTGGCGCTTCGACTTCCGGGGGGAGGCCAACCACGCCGGGACCACCCGGCTGGAGGACCGGCGCGATCCCATGCCGGCGTACGCGGCGGCGGTGCTGGCCGCCCGGGCGAACGCCGAGCGCCTCGGGGCCCTGGCCACCTTCGGCAGGATCAGGGTCGAGCCCAACGGCACCAACGCCATCGCGTCGCTGGTCAGCGCCTGGCTTGATTGCCGGGCGCCGGACGCCGCCCTGCTGGACACGCTCGTCGCGGAGACGGCCCGGGCGGCCGAGGGGGCCGAGGTGACCCGGGAGTCCTACACGGCGGTCGTGAACTTCGACGTGCCCCTGCGTGACCGCGTCGCGCGTGTCCTCGGTGGCGCGCCGGTGCTGCCCACGGGAGCGGGGCACGACGCGGGCATCCTCGCCGGCGAGGTTCCCGCGGCCATGCTGTTCGTACGCAACCCGACGGGCGTCTCGCACTCGCCGTACGAGTACGCCGAGGAGGCCGACTGCCTCGAAGGGGTCGCCGCCCTCGCCGCCGTTCTCGAGGACCTGCTCGCGACGGCCGCCGACGGCTCCGGCGCGGCTCACTGAGCGCGCAGGCGGTGGGGCTGGCCGGGCATGGGCCCTGCTCGCGACGACCTTCAAGGCCCCGAAGCAACAATCGGAATCCCAAGTCAGGTGGAATTCATTCCGGGGTTCGGCAAAGCCGCAATCGCGGAACTGTTCGAATGGGGCCGGATATCTCCATACTCCCGGGCCTATGAGCTTTTGATGGCAAAAAGGCTTATTGCGCCCTGATGGGTGACTGAGGCGTTTGCTGCCTCTAGCGTGAGAATCAGGGTCCAGATCCAAAGTTCGACGGATCGATTCGAGCTCCGTGAATTCGGACGTCGTCCGCTTTCTCGTCGCGGAGCCGAATGGGGGGATACCCATGTTCAAAGAAGCATTGGCTGCCGCCGTCATGACGGCTTCGGCCCTCGTCGTCCCTGTCACGATGCAGACGCAGCCCGCCAACGCCGCCGGCACGACCGAGCAGGTCATCCGGCCGTCGACCACGGGGGACTGCCCGGGAGGCAAATGCCGCGAGAGGCACCACCGTCACCACCGCCATCATCGCGAGCAAGAGCAACAGCAACAACAGCAGCAGCAACAACAGCAGCAGGGCCGCGGCGGTCAGCAACAGCAGCAGCAACAACAGCAACAGCACGGCCGTGGCGGTCAGCAGCAGCAACAGCAGCAGCAGCAGTGACCGAATGACCGTCCGCGCAGCGGTCCGGCCAGGTGCACGACTACATGACGCGCGGTAAGGCGCCGCCTTCGACGCCGAGCTGCCGGGCGTCGTGCCTGATCAACCCTGGGCCCCGCGTCCACTGCCTCGCGGGGCATGTTCCGCGCCGCACGCGGTCCCGGCGCACCGAAGGCGGGCGCCGGGTGCGTGCGGCCGACGGATCGGGGCGAGATGCGTCAGCGGGAGCGGCGGTCGCCGGAACCGGGATCGGCCAGACCGGCCCGGCGCAGGGCCTCGGCCATGGCCCCGCCCAGCGGCGCGCCGCCCGAGCCCCGGCCGTTGCCGCGGCCCGACCCGCCCCTGCCGTTCTGGTTCTGACCACCCTGGTTCTGGCGGGACGGGTTCTGGCGCTGCTGGCCCCGCCGGCCACCCTGCCGGTCCTCGCGGGCCTCGCCGTTCGGCCCGCCCCTGCGGCCGTTGCCCGCCGTCTCGTCCTCCAGGCGCAGCGTGAGGGAGATGCGCTTGCGCTGGAGGTCCACGTCGAGCACCTTGACGCGGACGATGTCGCCGGGCTTGACCACCTCGCGCGGGTCCTTCACGAACGAGTTGGACATCGCGGACACGTGGACCAGGCCGTCCTGGTGCACGCCGATGTCGACGAACGCCCCGAACGCGGCGACGTTGGTGACGACGCCCTCCAGGATCATGCCGGGCGACAGGTCGGACGGCTTCTCGACGCCCTCCTTGAACGTGGCGGTCTTGAATGCCGGGCGGGGGTCGCGGCCCGGCTTCTCCAATTCCTTGAGGATGTCGGTGACGGTCGGCAGGCCGAAGGTGTCGTCGACGAAGTCCGACGGCTTCAGCGAGCGGAGCGCCGAGGTGTTGCCGATCAGCGTGCGCAGGTCGCTCTTGGTGAAGTCGAGGATGCGGCGCACCACCGGGTAGGCCTCCGGGTGCACGCTGGAGGCGTCGAGCGGGTCGTCGCCGCCCGGGATGCGCAGGAAGCCCGCGCACTGCTCGAACGCCTTCGGGCCCAGCCGCGGCACCTCCTTCAGCCCGGTCCGCGAGCGGAACGGCCCGTTGGAGTCCCGGTGCGCGACGATGTTCTCCGCGAGTCCGGCGCTGATGCCGGAGACGCGGGTCAGCAGCGGGGCGGACGCGGTGTTGACGTCCACGCCCACCGCGTTCACGCAGTCCTCCACCACCGCGTCGAGCGAGCGCGACAGCTTCACCTCGGACACGTCGTGCTGGTACTGGCCGACGCCGATGGACTTGGGGTCGATCTTGACCAGCTCGGCCAGCGGGTCCTGCAGGCGCCGCGCGATCGACACCGCGCCGCGCAGCGAGACGTCCAGGCCGGGCAGCTCCTGCGAGGCGTAGGCCGACGCCGAGTACACCGAGGCCCCGGCCTCCGAAACCACGATCTTGGTGAGGTGCGGCATGTGCTTGACCAGCTCACCGGCGAGCTTGTCGGTCTCCCGCGACGCGGTGCCGTTGCCGATGGCGATCAGCTCCACCTTGTGCTCGGTCGCCAGCCGGGCCAGCACCGCGAGCGACTGGTCCCACTGCCGCTTGGGCTCGTGCGGGTAGATCGTCTCGGTGGCCACGACCTTGCCCGTGCCGTCCACGACCGCGACCTTCACACCGGTGCGCAGCCCCGGGTCGAGGCCCATGGTAGGCCTCGTCCCGGCGGGGGCGGCCAGCAGCAGGTCGCGCAGGTTGGCCGCGAAAACGCGCACGGCCTCCTCCTCGGCCGCCTGCCACAGCCGGGTGCGCAGATCGATGCCCAGGTGCACGAGGACGCGTGTCCGCCAGGCCCAGCGCACGGTGTCGAGCAGCCACTTGTCGGCCGGGCGGCCGAGGTCGGCGATGCCGAAGCGCCGGGCGATCCGCGCCTCGTAGTCGTTCGGCTCCTCGGCCTCCGGGTCGAGAGTGAGCGTGAGCACCTCCTCCTTCTCGCCCCGGAACATCGCGAGGATGCGGTGCGAGGGCAGCCGGGTGAAGGGCTCGGAGAAGTCGAAGTAGTCGGAGAACTTGGCCCCGGACTCCTGCTTGTCCTCCCGCACCTGGGAGATCAGACGCCCGCGGGACCACATCCGCTCCCGCAGGTCGCCGATGAGGTCGGCGTCCTCGGCGAAGCGCTCGACCAGGATGGCCCTGGCGCCCTCCAGCGCGGCGGCGGCGTCGGCCACGCCCTCGCGCACGTACCCCTCCGCGGTCGCCTGAGGGTCCAGCGACGGGTCGGCGAGCAGCGCGTCCGCCAGCGGCTCCAGCCCGAGCTCCCTGGCGATCTGCGCCTTCGTGCGGCGCTTGGGCTTGAAGGGCAGGTAGATGTCCTCCAGCCGGGCCTTGGAGTCGGCCTCCATGATCCGCGCTTCCAGGGCCTCGTCGAGCTTGCCCTGGGAGCGGATCGAGTCGAGGATGGCGGCCCGCCGCTCCTCCAGCTCGCGCAGGTAGCGCAGCCGCTCCTCCAGCGTGCGCAGCTGGGCGTCGTCGAGCGCGCCCGTGGCCTCCTTGCGGTAGCGGGCGATGAACGGCACCGTCGCCCCGCCGTCGAGCAGGTCGACGGCCGCGGTGACCTGGCTCTCGCGCACGCCGAGCTCTTCGGCGATCCGCTGCTGAATGGACGTCGTCACGATCCTGATCCGCCTTCTTCCGGGTCCGCCCTCTCCGGGGGCTCTCATTCTGCCGGATCCCCCGGGCCCCCTCGCCCCGCCTGTGGACAACCCCGTGCGGCGCCCCCGATGTCGGTCGCCACCGCTATCGTCTGTCCCGCCGCCCTCGAAGGGACGAGGGCCGACGAGGAGAGTGAGCCGAGGTGACGACGTCCACGCGGCGGGAGGCCGCGGACGACAGTACCGGGGGCGACGCGAGCGGGGGCGACAGAACCCGGAGCGGCGGGGCCGGGGCATTCCGGGCCTGGTTGCTCGAGGGCCTCCAGCGCGACCCGGGTGCGACGGGGCCGCACGCCGGCCAGCCGGGCACGCGCCACCCGTGGTGGCAGGTGATGTGCCTCACCGGTGTCGACTACTTCTCCACGCTCGGCTACCAGCCGGGCATCGCCGCCCTGGCCGCGGGGGCGCTGTCGCCGATCGCGACGGCGATGCTGGTGGCGCTCACGCTGTTCGGCGCCCTGCCCACCTACCGCGCGGTCGCGGCGCGCAGCCCGCACGGCATGGGGTCGATCGCCATGCTGGAGCGGCTGCTGCCGCACTGGTGGGGCAAGCTCCTGGTGCTCGTGCTGCTCGGCTTCGTCGCCACCGCGTTCGTCTTCACCATCACCCTGTCGGCGTCCGACGCGACCGCGCACCTGATCGAGAACCCGTTCTTCCCCGACGTCCTGTCGGGGCAGCGGGTGCCCATCACGCTGCTGCTGATCGCGGTCCTCGGGGTGATCTTCCTGCGCGGGTTCAGCGAGGCGATCGGGCTGGCTGTGGTCCTCGTGGGGGTCTACCTCGCGCTCAACACCGTGGTCGTGGTGGTGGCGCTGCGCGAGGTGGTCGGCCACCCGGACCTGCTGGCGGACTGGCGGGGCGCGCTGAGCGCCGACCACTCCGGCCCGCTCGCGATGATCGGCATGTCGCTGCTGGTGCTGCCCAAGCTGGCCCTCGGACTGTCGGGCTTCGAGACCGGTGTCGCGGTGATGCCGCAGATCAGGGGCGAACTCGACGAGCGCGTCCGCGGCGCCCGGCGCCTGCTCACCACCGCCGCGCTGGTCATGAGCGTCTTCCTGCTCGCCAGCAGCGTGGCGACCAGCGTGCTCATCCCGGCCGCCGAGTTCCGCGAGGGCGGCAGGGCCAACGGGCGTGCGCTGGCCTACCTGGCGCACCAGTATCTGGGCGACTGGTTCGGCAGCGCCTACGACCTGAGCACGATCGCCATCCTGTGGTTCGCCGGCGCCTCGGCGCTCACCGGCCTGCTCAACATCGTGCCGCGCTACCTGCCCCGATACGGCATGGCGCCCGACTGGGCCCGTGCCGTACGGCCCCTGGTGCTGGTCTTCACCGCGATCGCGTTCGGCATCACGATCCTGTTCCGGGCCGGGGTGGAGGCGCAGGGCGGCGCGTACGCGACGGGCGTGCTCGCGCTGATCCTCTCGGCGGCGGTGGCCGTCACGATCAACGCCGCCCAGGAGGGCAGGAAGGGCCCGGCCATCGCCTTCGGCGTGATCTCCGCCGTGCTCCTGTACGCGGCCGTGGAGAACATCAGAGAGCGGCCCGACGGCCTGAAGATCGCGCTGCTGTTCGTCGTCGCCATCGTCGTGACCTCGCTCATCTCCAGGGCGACCCGCTCGACCGAGCTGCGCGCCACCAAGGTCGAGCTCGACGAGACCGCCCGCGCGATCGTGCTGGGCGTGCGGGGGGAGCTGCGGCTGATCGCCAACGAGCCGGACGCGCGCGATCCGGCCGAGTACGCCGACAAGGACCGGGAGACGCGGGAGTACCACCACCTCCCGGAGGACGAGCCGATGATCTTCCTGGAGGTCACCCTCGGCGACGCCTCGGAGTTCGAGTCGGAGTTGCGCGTCGCGGGGGAGGAGCGGCACGGCTACCGGGTGCTCACCGTGCGGAGCCCCGCCGTGGCGAACACGATCGCGGCGATCCTGTTCCACCTGCGCGACCTCACGGGCAAACGGCCGCACGTTTACTTCCACTGGGCCGAGGGCAATCCGGTGGGGGCCCTGCTGCGTTACCTCGTCTTCGGCGGCGGGGACGTGCCGCCGCTGACTCGTGAGGTCATTCGCAAGGCCGAACCCGACCTCGCCCGGCGCCCCCAGGTCCACGTGAGCTGACAGCGGCGATCCGGCGCCGGGAGTGCCCGGCGCGTGCTCAGCGGGCGTGGAGCCGCTCGTACAGGCCGACGCCGGTCAGCAGCAGGAGCGTGAGGGTGAGCAGCGCGTGCGACGCGAACGGCGCGCCCCGGGCGGGCCTCTCGCCGGCCGGGGCCCGCAGCGCGGACCGGCCCAGCGTGATCTCCGGGTGGTGGGCCAGGTAGCCGGTGGGGAACGTGGTCACGGTCCCGCAGCCGCATCCGGGGCAGGTCGTCCCGGACCAGGGCGGCTCGACCGTCACATCGTCCCGGATCCACACCACGACGTCGATGCCCTGCTCGTCGCGCGCGCGGTGCACGACGTACTCCTCCTCCCAGACCCGCAGGCAGTGCAGGCACTCGAACGGCCACGTCTCCGTGCTGCTGGTTCCCTCCCGCACCGGTACCACCCCCGAATTCACGACCTCCGCCTACGAGTCTCAACACGGGGTGAAACCACTGCAAGTGGTGCCAAGGACACGATCGGTAATGATTGCCCAGCCGGGGTGAGTGCTTCTCGTGATCCGTCAGACCACTTCGAGCAGCTCGTCGACCAGGCCGAGCGCCAGCGTCTTGTAGCCCACGGAGTCGAACAGCACGGTGATCCGGTCCTGCTCGCGGCTCATCACGATCCCGTGCCCCCACTCGGCGTGCCGTACGTCCGCGTGCATGGGGAACCGCCCGTCGCCGGTCTCCGGCGGGGTCGCCGTCCCCGAGCGGCAGGTGTCGCAGTCGCCGCACGACCGCTCGTACGGCTCGCCGAAGTACTCCAGCAGGAAGCGGCGCCGGCAGCCGGTCGTCTCCGCGTAGCCGCGCATCATCTCCAGCCGGGAGTCCTCCATCCGGTGCCGGAGATCGTCGATCTCCACGGCGTGGGCGGCGGCCTCGTCCGGCGGCGGGCCGTCCGGGGCGTACCGCAGGGCGCCGCCGTGGGTGACCTCGACCGCGCCCGCCCGTTCCAGCAGGTTGACGTGCGAGGTCAGCCTGGCGGCCCCGACGTCGAGGAGCTCGCGCAGGTCGGCGGCGGCCACCTCGCCGCCGTGTTCGTGGACCAGCGTCGCGACGCGCCGCATCAGGGCCTCGTCCGCGCGGCCCGCGGTGAAGAACCTGCGCAGTCCCAGGTCCTCGGGCCGGTAGAACAGCACGGCGTCGGCCGGGTTGCCGTCCCGGCCCGCCCGGCCGATCTCCTGGTAGTACGCGTCGAGCGACTCGGGGGGCGCGGCGTGCAGCACGTAGCGCACGTCGTGCTTGTCGATGCCCATCCCGAAGGCCGAGGTCGCCACGACGGTGTCGAGGTCGTCGTCCTGGAACCGCTCGTGGATGCGGCGGCGTTCCTTCGCCTTCATCCCCGCGTGGTACGCCTCGGCCCTGCGGCCGCGCTCCTTCAGCAGTTCCGCGTACTCCTCGGCCTGGCGCCGCGTCGCCACGTAGATCAGCCCCACGCCGTCAAGCCCGGCGGCGTGGTCGGCCAGGGCCCTGCGCTTGTCGTCGTCGCTCGTGAACCGGTGGACTTCGAGGTGCAGGTTGGGCCGGTCGAATCCCCGTACGATCTGTTGCGCGCCGACCAGGCCGAGCGACTCGACGATCTCCTCGCGCACGGTCGGCGCGGCCGTGGCCGTCATCGCGATCACCGGAGGATGGCCCAGGCGCTCGATGACCTTGCCGAGCCGCAGGTACTCCGGCCGGAAGTCGTGGCCCCAGGCGGACACGCAGTGCGCCTCGTCCACGGCGATCAGCGAGGGCCGGGCCTGGGCCAGCCGCTCGACCACCTCGGGCTTGGCGAGCTGCTCCGGCGACAGGAACACGTACTCGGCGTCGCCCGCCGTGACCTGGTCGAGCCCCGCCTCGACCGAGCCGGCCGAGTTCACCGCCACCGCGCCCGCCGCCCCCGCCTTCAGCAGGCCCATGACCTGGTCGCGCTGCAGGGCGATGAGCGGAGAGACGACGACCGTCGGGCCCTCCAGGAGCAGTCCGGGCACCTGGTAGACGGCCGACTTCCCGCCGCCGGTCGGCATCACCAGCAGCACGTCGCGCCCCGCGAGCAGGAGTTCCATCGCCTCCTGCTGGCCCGGACGCAGCTGCTGCCAGCCGAACGCCTCCCTGGCCGTGGCCCGCAGGCGCCTGCCCCGGCGCCCGAAATGCCGGCCGAAGCGGCCTCCCGCCCAGCCCCTGGCCCAGCTTCCCGACCAGTCCCTCGACCAGCCGCCCCCCGTGCCGCCGAGCCTGTCACCGGGCCGTCCGCCGGACAGGCCCCCATACCTCTGCCTGACGCTCATTCCACCGCACCCCCTCGCCCGATCGGCCTGCAACTACCCGAGCGGAAAGGGCCGAACCGGAATAGCCTCAGGGACCCGGCGGCTTAGAGCCGGTATGAGAGCGATCGTGTATTCCGAGACCGGTGACAGCGGCGTCCTGCGCCTGACCGACCGGCCGGTGCCCGAGCCGGGGCCCGGCGAGGTACGGGTGCGCGTGGTGCGGTCGGGCGTCAACCCCACCGACTGGAAGGCGCGGCGCGGCGCGCTGCGCCATCCGGAGGCCGTGCCCAACCAGGACGGCGCAGGCGTCGTGGACGCGACCGGACCCGGCGTGACCGGGGTGGCCCCGGGAGACCGGGTGTGGCTCTGGGAGGCCGCCTGGGGACGGCCGGACGGCACCGCCCAGGAGTACGTCGTCCTGCCCGAGCGGCAGGTCGTCCCGTTGCCGGACGGCGCCTCTTTCGACCTCGGCGCGAGCCTCGGCATCCCCGCGCTGACCGCGCATCGCTGCCTGACCGTGCGCGAAGGCGGGCCGGACCGGCTCGCCCCCGGCGCACTCGACGGCAGGACCGTCCTCGTCGCGGGCGGCGCCGGGGCCGTGGGCAACGCCGCGATCCAGTTGGCCCGCTGGGCCGGGGCGACCGTGGTGACCACGGTCAGCGGGCCGGAGAAGGCGGCGCTGGCCCGGGCCGCGGGGGCGCACCACGTGATCAACTACCGCATCGGGGATCCGGCGGCGGAGATCCGCGCCGTGGCCCCGGAGGGCGCCGACATCGTGGTGGAGGTCGCGCCGGCGCCGAACGCCGCCCTCGACGCGGCGGTCACCGCGCCGCAGGGAGTCGTCGCGGTGTATTCGACCGACGGGGGGAACGACGTCACGCTGTCGGTGTGGGAGCTGTTCACCCGCAACATCCGCTACCAGTTCGTGCTCGTCTACACGGTTCCCGAGGCCGCCAAGGACGCCGCGGTGGCGGATGTCCGCGCGGCGGTCGAGGCGGGGGCGCTGCGGGCGGGGGAGGAGGCCGGGCTGCCCCTCCACCACTTCCCGCTGGAGCGTACGGCCGACGCCCACGACGCGGTCCAGTCGGGCGTGGTCGGCAAGGTGCTCGTGGACGTCGCGCCGGAGTGAGCCCCAGGTGAGTCCGGGGGCCGGGAGGGGCCATGGATCTTTTCCGCGCGGGCGGTAGCGTCGGGGGCATGCGACTCGGAGTCCTGGACGTCGGTTCCAACACGGTGCACCTGCTGGTGATGGACGCGCATCAGGGTGCCCGGCCTCTGCCCGCGTTCTCCCACAAGGAGGAGCTGCGGCTGGCCGAGCATCTCGTCGACGGCGACAGGCTCAGCGAGGAGGGCGCGGCGCGGCTCGGGGCCTTCGTCCGCGAGGCGGCCCGCATCGCCGAGGACAAGGGCGTGGAGGACCTGGTCGCGTTCGCCACCTCGGCGGTCCGTGACGCGGTCAACGGCGAGGACGTGCTGGCCCAGATCAAGGCCGACACCCGGGTGGACATCCAGGTGCTGTCGGGGGACGACGAGGCCAGGCTGACGTTCCTGGCCGTACGCCGCTGGTTCGGCTGGTCCTCCGGGCGGCTGCTGGTGACCGACATCGGGGGCGGCTCGCTGGAGATCGCCTCCGGCATCGACGAGGAGCCCGACGTCGCCGTCTCCCTCCCGCTCGGCGCGGGGCGGCTCACCCGCGACTGGTTCACCGCCGACCCGCCCGATCCCGAGGAGGTGCGCGCGCTGCGACGGTACGTACGCACCGAGATCGCGCGGACGGTCGGGGCGGTCGCCAGGTACGGCAGGCCGGACCACGCGGTCGCCACGTCCAAGACCTTCCGCCAGCTCGCGCGCATCGCGGGGGCGGCGTCGTCCGGCGAGGGCCCGTACGTCAAGCGGACGCTGACGCACGAGGACCTGGTCGAGTGGACGGCCCGGCTGGCCACGATGCCGGCGGCCCGGCGGGCGGAGCTCCCCGGCGTGTCCGCGGGGCGGGCCGCGCAGCTTCTCGCCGGCGCGGTCGTCGCGGACGCCGCGATGGACCTGTTCGAGCTGCCGGTGCTGGAGATCTGCCCGTGGGCGCTGCGGGAGGGCGTGATCCTGCGCAGGCTAGACGGCCTGCCCATGGGTGGGCCCCCGCTGGCCGATCAGTAAGGTATGAAGGTCATCCAAACGGGGCAGGCACCAATAACCGGCAAATTTCGTTCCTCTACGTGGCGGGTGATGTTCCACCGGCCACCGGAGTGCCGTAATCGGGGTCGACCTCTGGAGGAATCTCAATGGTGGAGCTGCTGGGAGCCGTGGTCTCCCTGGCGGCGGTGGCGGTGCTGGTGCTCGGAGCCGTGGTGGTGATCGCGATCGTGACCCTGGTCTGGCTGGGCGCGATGGCGGTGAGCACCGGGCGCGAGTCCTACGGGCGGGCGGCACCCGTCCCGGCGGGCACGGGCACGGACGGGCGCGCGCGGAACTCCCTGGCCGCGAAGGCCGGGGAGACCGATGCGCCCGCCGGCGGATCCGGCAAGGCACCCGCGAGCGGGTCCGGCAAGGCACCCGCGAGCGGGCTCGTGAACGGGTCCGGCAAGGCACCCGTGAAGGGGTCCGGGAAAGCGCCCGTCAACGCGTCCGGCAACGGGCACGTGAACGGGCGACCCCCGGGCAGGGGCGCGGACCGGCAGGTCCGGGCCGTCGCCGCCTCCGCACGTCGCTAGCGAGGCCCACACCGGCGTCAGCGTCCCCGTCAGGTCTTCCCTGGCGGGGACGCCGTCGTTCCGGGCGCTTCGCTGCCGGACGGCGCCGCCGTCAGCGGCTCTCCCTGCTCTGACCGGACAGCGTCTTGACCAGCTCGGTGAGGCGGGCGACCTGAGTCTCCAGCCCGCGTACGCGTGCCTCGAGCTCGGACAGGGTGGGGGCCTGGTAGCCGTCGGCGATCTGCCTGCTCATCGTTCCTCCCGAGCGGGACCGGCCGGGGGAGACCGGTGTAGGGGTGCAGGGCATGAGGGTCGTGCGGGTCCTGAATCCCTATTCCCCGAATATGTGATTTGGCACCTCTTCTCTGCGGGGAAGATGGAACGGTGAAGGTCGTCGTGCTCGCGGACACCCACGCTCCCCGGCGCTGGAAGTCCTGCCCGCCCGCGGTCGCCGGGCACCTGCGGGGGGCGGACCTGATCCTGCACGCCGGTGACGTCTGCACCGCGGACGTCCTGGTGGAGCTGTCCGCGTACGCTCCGGTCCACGCGGTGCTCGGCAACAACGACGGCCCGGACGTCGCGGCCTGGGGCGCGCCCGAGACGCTCGAACTCGACCTCGGCGGGCTCAGGGTGGCGATGATCCACGACAGCGGCCAGGCCACCGGGCGGACCGCGCGGATGCGGCGCCGCTTCCCCGAGGCCGATCTGGTCGTCTTCGGCCACTCGCACATCCCCATGGACCTGACCGGCGACGGGGTGCGGGTGTTCAACCCCGGCTCGCCCACCGACCGCCGCCGCCAGCCGCACGGCACCATCGGAATCCTCGAGGTCGAGGGCGGCGTGCTGCGGCGGGCCGAGATCGTCCCCGTCACCTGACCTGCCTAAGGGCCCTACGGCGGGGCATGGGGCCGTTATGAGAGAGAACAGACCACAGCCCGACCCGCGTTCGCGGTTCGAGGACGAAGGCATTCCGGACCTGCAGGAGGGCACGCCCGAGCAGCAGTGGGCCGAGGACCCGCAGGAGATGCCGCTGCCCGGCGACCGGCCTCTGGGCCTCGACGAGTACGGCACCACGCCCAACGAGATGCGCGAGGGCGAGTCCCTCGGCCGCCGCCTGTCCCGTGAGGTCCCCGACGTGGACGTCCGGTTCGGCACGGAGCCCGGCACGGCGGGTGGCCGTCGCGAGGAGAAGGCCGCCGAGGCCGACGTCCTCGGTGAGAGCGGCGACCAGCCGTACGAGAGGTACGACACCGGCACCGGCGACGAGGCCGGCGGCTACGGGTCCGGCGATCCGGCCGATTACGCGACCGCCGACCCGGCCCAGCCCGGCAGGTACGGCACCGCGGAGCCCGGCAGGGCCGGCCGGCTCGTCGATCCGGACGGCGGCATGGGCATGGACACCGAGAAGGACCTGATCGCCGAGGACGTGGGGCCGGATTTCGGCGGCTACACGGCGGAGGAGCAGGCGATGCGCGTGGAGGACGAGACGCCGTAGGACGAGACGCCGGCAGGGGGAGACGGCGGCGGCCGTGCGACCGGGCCGCCGCCGCGCGGCGTGAGGGGCCGGGAAGGAGCCGCGAGAGGCTCTCGCATTCGTTACGCTGCCTCGATGGCGGGAGTTGAGGAGCCGCGGCACGAATGGCGGGTGCCGCGCGGGATCGTTGCGCTGAAGGTCGCCGGCACGGTGCTGTGCGGTGTGCTGGCCGTCGCGGGCGACGGCGCGCAGCTCTTCCTCGCCGGCGTCGCCACCCTGGGGTTCGGCCTGCTGACCGGCCGCGACCTGGTCGCGCCGGTGCGGCTCGCGGCGGGCGAGGACGGTCTGGTCGTTACCGGGCTCTCCGGCCGGGAACGCATCTCCTGGAACGACGTGGACCGTATCCGGGTGGACTCCCACCGCCGCTACGGCCTGACGACCGAGCTGCTGGAGATCGACGCCGGCGAGCAGATCCACCTGTTCAGCCGTTTCGACCTCGGCGAGCCGGTCGTCGACGTGGCCGAGACGCTCATGCGGATGCGCCCCTGATCCGTGCGCGCGTCGCGGTTCGGGAACGGTGCAAGCCGATCGCAAGCGCGGGGCCCTAAGGTCCGAGCGTGTCACAAACCGCTCTCATCACACTGATCCTCTCGGGTCTCGGGCTCGTCTTCGGCCTCATCGGCGGCGGCATCACCATGAACGCCCGGGAGTTCCGCCGCCGGGCGCAGCGCACCCGCGGCCTGGTCGTCGGACTGCGGGCGAGCCGGTCCGACGACGGCACCTCGTACTACCCGACCATTCGCTTCACCACCCTGTACGGCCAGCAGGTCGAGGCCGAGACCACCTACGGGAGCAACCCGCCGCCCGCGCGGCCGGGTGAGGAGGTCACGGTGCTGTACGACCCGGCCAGGCCGACACGGATCCGCATCGACAGCGCGGCCGGGAGCGGCACGCTCCTCGGCGGCATCTTCCTCGCGGTCGGCATCGTCCTGTTCACCGCGGGGGCGGGGGTGGCGTTGGCCCAGACGTTCTGAGCCCAGGCGTTCCGTCCCCGCCCCTCCGGCGCATGGGTCATCCGGTCGTGCAGGCCGTCCCGTTCAGGGTGAACGCGGTGGGGGCGGCGTTGGCGCCGCTGTAGGACCCCTGGAAGCCGAAGTTCGCCGTGCCGCCGCTCGCGCCGATGGTTCCGTTCCAGGTGGTGTTGGACGCGGTGACCTGCTGGCCCGACTGCGTGATCGTCGAGTTCCAGTAGCCGGTGACCTTCTGGTTGCCGGCGTAGGTCCACTGGAGCCGCCAGCCGTTGACCGGGCTCGACGACCTGTTGGTGATCGTCACGTCGGCGGTGAACCCGCTGCCCCAGTCGTTCACCTTGTACGTCACCACGCATCCCCCGGAGGACGGCGACGGCGAGGGCGACGAGCTGGCGCTCGGCGAGGGGCTGGGGGACGGAGAGACCGACGGAGACGGGGAAGGGGAAGGGGACGGCGAGGGCGAAGGGGAGGGCGACGGGCTGGAGCCCGTGTAGGTCAGCCCGAAGCCGTACTCGAACAGCGCCTGCTTGCCGTCCCCGGCGTTGATCGGCTGCTGGTCGGCGCTGCGCATCCAGGTCATCGGCAGCTTCGCGGTGGGCGCGTAGTCGCCGAACAGCACGTCGGCCACGCCGCGCCCCTCGGTGCCCGGCAGCCAGGCCGCCACCAGCGCGTTCCACTGGTCGATCTGGCCGGCGATGTCCAGCGGCCGGCCGGAGACGAGCACCACGACCAGCGGCACGCCGGACGCCTTGAGCCGCTGCAGCGTGGCCAGGTCGGTGGAGTCGAGGCCCATCGACCCGGTCCGGTCGCCCTGGCCCTCCGCGTACGGCGTCTCGCCCACGACGGCGATCGCCGCGCGGTAGGAGGAGTCGATGCCGCTGCCGTCGCGGTTGTAGGTGACCTGCGTGCCGGAGCCGACAGTGTCGCGGATGCCCTGCAGGATCGTGGTCCCCTGCGTGATGTTCCCGGACGAGCCCTGCCAGCTGATCGTCCAGCCGCCGCTCTGGTTGCCGATGTCGTCGGCGCTCTTGCCGGCCACGAAGATCTTGCCGCCGCTCTTGCCGAGCGGGAGCACGTTGCCCGCGTTCTTCAGCAGGACCAGCGACTTGCGCACGGCCTCGCGGGCGATGGCGCGGTGCGCCGCGCCGCCCACGGTGGACGTGTAGGACCGGTCGGTCAGCGGCCTCTCGAACAGCCCCAGCTCGAACTTCTTGGCCAGGATGCGCCGGTTGGCGTCGTCGATCCGCGACATCGCGATGCGCCCGGCCTGCACCTCCTGCTTGAGCAGCGAGATGAACTTCTTGTAGTCGGTCGGCACCATCACCATGTCGACGCCCGCATTGATCGCCGTGGTGATCTCGTTCGCGGTGAAGCCGGTCTGGCCGTCGAGCTGGTCGATGCCCGCCCAGTCGGTGACCACGAAGCCGGTGAAGCCCAGCTCGCCCTTCAGCACGTCGGTGAGCAGGTACTTGTTGCCATGCATCTTGACGCCGTTCCAGGAGCTGTAGGACACCATGACGGAGCCCACGCCGCGCTGCACGGCGGCCTTGAACGGCGCGAGGTGGATGGCCCGCAGGTCGGCCTCGCTGAGTTCGGTGTTGCCCTGGTCCTTGCCGCCCGTGGTGCCGCCGTCGCCCACGTAGTGCTTGGCGGTGGCGAGGATGGAGGCGTTCCCGGCCTTCTGGAAGCCGTCCACGATCGTCGTCATCTGGGTGACGAGCTGCGGGTCCTCGCTGAAGGACTCGTACGTGCGGCCCCAGCGGTCGTTGCGGGCCACGCACAGGCAGGGGGCGAAGGTCCAGTCGATCCCGGTGCCCGACACCTCCTCGGCCGCCGCCCGCCCGACCCGCTCCACCAGGTCGGGGTCGCGGGTCGCCCCCAGTCCGATGTTGTGCGGGAAGATCGTTGCGCCGACGACGTTGTTGTTCCCGTGCACGGCGTCGATCCCGTAGATCATCGGAATGCCGAGCGGGGTGGACAGCGCCTGCCGCTGGAAGTTGTCGTACATGTCGGCCCAGGACGACGGGGTGTTCGGGGAGGGCGCCGAGCCGCCGCCGGACAGGATCGACCCCAGCCGGTACGTCGCCACGTCGGAGACCGTCGTCAGGACCGACCGGTCGGCCTGGGTCATCTGCCCGACCTTGTCGTCCAGCGACATCCTGGACAGCAGGTCGTCCACCCGCGCCGCCACCGGAAGGCTCGGATCCTTGTAGGGGGCGTCGGCCGCCCGCGCGACCCCGCGGTCGGCGGTGAAGACGGCGCCCAGCGCCACGGTGAGCAGCGCCACGAGCGTGGTGACCCAGACGGGTCTCAGCCGGGATGTCATCAGGTCCTCCTCGATGTTCCCGCCGACCGTAGGAATCGCCGGAATTCGGGTCAAACGATGTGACTCCCGGACACTCGCCACCAGCCGCGCACCACGAAACTTTCACGCTCGGCTCGATCACGGGTTCGGCAGCACGGTTCGGCAGCACGGTTCGGCTCAGGGCGGATCCGCTCCGGGCGAAGACCGCGCCGAGGGCCGCTCCGGTGGTTCTAGCGTCGCGGCATGGATGTCGTCGAACTTCTGCCCAGCCTGTATTTCCTGCGGTTTCCCGTCGGGCACGTCTACGTGTGGTGCGACGCCGATGGGCTCACACTGATCGACTCCGGGGTTCCCGGCTCCGCGCCGCTCATCGAGAGCGCCGTCCGTTCGCTCGGGCACACGCCGTCCGACGTACGGCGCCTGGTGCTGACGCACTTCCACGAGGACCACACCGGCTCGGCCGCCGACATCGTCTCCTGGGGCGACGTCACCGTGTACGCCCACCGCGACGACGCGCCCTTCATCCGGGGCGAGGCGGCCGGGCCCCCGCCGGTCCTTTCCGATTGGGAGCGGGAGCTGTGGGACCGGGTCCACGCGGGCATGCCGCACGTGCCCGCGCCGCCCGTACGCGTGGACCGCGAGCTGGGCGACGGCGACACGCTGGACTTCGGCGGCGGGGCGCGGGTGCTGGCCGTGCCCGGTCACACCCCCGGCAGCCTCGCGGTGCACCTGCCCGGGCCGGGCGTGCTGTTCACCGGCGACACCATCGCCCGCGCTCCCGACGGGCAGGTCATCCTCGGCGTGTTCAACGCCGACCCGCCCGCGGCCGCCGCCTCGTTCGCGCGGCAGGCGGCCCTCGACGTCGAGATCGCCTGTTTCGGTCACGGGGAGCCCGTCACCGAGGGCGCGTCCGGGCTCATCAGGGACGCCGCGGCCCGTTTCACCGGATGAAGCCGGCCAGCTCCTCGGCGAACTCGATCTGGGGCTCGGCGACGAGCAGCTCTCCGAACCGGGCCACGAAACCCGAGACGTACGGCATCGCGAAGCCTCGCGCGCGGCCTCGTCCGATCGCCTCCACCTCGCCCGCGTGTTCGGGCCTGGCCCGCAGGATCGCCACGCACACCGACACCGTCCGGTCTCCTCCCGGGCAGGACCTCTGAGTCGCAGATCATGATCAGCGTACGGCGCGGCGCGCCGAAGCGGTACCGGAGCGGTGCGGCCGGCCGAGATCGCAGGGGTGAGGCCGGTGCGGACGGGGGATGTCTCGACCGTCACCTGTCCCCCCAGCGGCCGCCGTGGGGAGCCGCAGTTAGGGGTGCGCATGCGCATCGCCGCCGTCGAATCCACCGAACTGTTCGTCCGCACGGCCACCGGCGACGGCCCGTGCCAGGTGGTCCGCGTCGTACTCGACGAGGTGCCGGACGACGCGTCTGCGGTGGTCGAGGTCACCGGTCCCGGGGTGCGGGGCGAGCACACGGCGGACGGCCGGCCCCCCGGCACGGTGCCGGTGGTGGTGGAGGTGCCCGTGGAGGCCGCCGCGCCCGCCGCGGTCCCCGGTGCGCGCGTCCCGATCACCGTGCGGGCCGCCGCGGGCCGGGAGCGGTGCACGGCCGAGGGCGAACTGCTCGTGGCCGAGCCGGGGTGGACCGTCTGGATGATCCCCCACTTCCACTACGACCCGGTCTGGTGGAACACCCAGGCCGCCTACACCGCCACCTGGGACCACGCGGGCGGCCTGGCGCAGGCGAACCGGCAGGAGTTCCAGCACGCGGGGTTCGACCTCGTCCGCCTTCACCTGGACACCGCCAGGAGGGAGCCCGGCTACAAGTTCGTGCTCGCGGAGGTCGACTACCTCAAGCCGTACTGGAACGCGCACCCCGAGGACCGGGCATACCTGCGCCGCCTGCTCGCGGAGGGCCGGCTGGAGATCATGGGCGGCACCTACAACGAGCCGAACACCAACCTGACCGGTCCCGAGGCGACGATCCGCAACATCGTCCACGGGATCGGCTTCCAGCGTGACGTGCTCGGCGGGGATCCGGCGACGGCCTGGCAGCTCGACGCGTTCGGGCACGACCCGCAGTTTCCCGGGCTGATCGCCGAGGCGGGGCTGACGTCCAGCTCGTGGGCGCGCGGCCCCTACCACCAGTGGGGCCCGATGCTCGCCGGCGGTGGCTGGGGCGACCCGTCGGTCATGCAGTTCCCCTCGGAGTTCGAGTGGCTGTCGCCGTCCGGGCGCGGGGTGACCACCCACTACATGCCGGCCCACTACAGCGCCGGGTGGTGGATGGACTCCGCGCCGGACCTGGAGCAGGCCGAGGCCGCCGTCTACGAGCTGTTCACGCTGCTCAAGAAGGTCGCCGCGACCCGCAACGTGCTGCTGCCCGTCGGCACCGACTACACCCCGCCCAACAAATGGGTCATGGAGATCCAGCGCGACTGGAACCGGCGCTACGTCTCGCCCCGGTTCGTCTGCGGGCTGCCGAGGGAGTTCTTCGCCGCCGTGCGGGACGAGGGCGTCCGCCTGACGCCGCAGACGCGGGACATGAACCCGATCTACACCGGCAAGGATGTGTCGTACATCGACACCAAGCAGGCGCAGCGGCACGCCGAGACGCGGCTCGCCGACGCAGAGAAGTTCGCCGCCGTCGCCGCGGCGACCCTCGGCGCGCCCTACCCGCACGCCGCCCTCGACAAGGCCTGGCGCCAGATCGCGTACGGCGCGCACCACGACGGCATCACCGGCTCGGAGTCCGATCAGGTCTACCTGGACCTGATGACGGGCTGGCGGGAGGCGTACGACCTGGGCGGGCGGGTCCTCGACGCGTCGCTGCGCCGCCTCGGCGAGGGGCTGACCGGCGTCGCCGTCTGGAACCCCTCCTCCTGGCCCAGGACCGACCTCGTCCGCGTACGGCTGACGCTGCCGGCGCCGGGATCGTACGGCGTCGCGCTCGACCCGCCCGCGCGCGGTCTGCTGCTGGAGCATCCCGAGCGGCACCCCGACGGCAGCCTCGCGGCCGTGGACGCGGTCTTCGTCGCCGACGACGTGCCCGCGCTCGGGTATCGCACGTTCCGGCTGGTGCCCACCGCCGCGCCCGCCCCGATCGGCTGGGCCGTCCGCGAGGGGACCCGCATCGAGAACGCCACGCACGCGGTGGAGGTCGACCCCGAGCGCGGCGGGACGGTGTCGAGCCTCACGGCCGAGGGCCGCGAACTGCTGCAGCAGGACCGGGTGGGCAACGAACTGCTCGTCTACGACGAGCACCCGGCGCACCCCCGGTTCGGTGAGGGCCCCTGGCACCTGGTGCCGAGCGGAGGGGTGAGCGGCTCGGCCGCGGCCCCCGCCGAGGTCGCCGTCGCAGAGTGCCCGGCGGGGCGGCGGATCGTCGTCGGCGGCCGGGTCGGCCCGGTCGTCTACACGCAGGAGATCACGCTCTGGGACGGGCTGCCGCGGGTGGACCTCACCACCCACGTGGACGAGTTCCACGGCTCCGACGTGCTGGTGCGGCTGCGCTGGCCGGTGCGGGTGCCGGGGGCGCTGCCGGTCAGCGAGGTCGCCGGCGCCGTCGTCGGCCGCGGGTTCGGCCTGATCGACGTGGACTCCGCGCAGCACCCGTGGACGCTGGACAACCCGGCGCACAACTGGTTCGCGCTGTCGTCCACGGCCCGGGTCGCGCTGCGCTCGCCGGCCGGACGCCCCCTCGGCGCGCGGGCCGTCGGCGTCGCAGAGATCATCGCGCCGCCGGACGCGGTCGCCGACGACCTGAGAGACCTCGCCGTGGCGCTCGTACGGCAGGGCGTGACCTCGACGTGCTCCACCGGGCCCGGACCCCGGTACGGGAACCTCGCCGTGGACTCCAACCTGCCCGACGTGCGCATCGCGGTCGGCACGCCCGAGGAGAACCCGTTCGTCGCGGCGCTGCTGGACGACGCGGAGGCCGCGGAGCTGCGCGCGCGTCTCGACGCCGAGGGCCGGGCCCGCCTGTGGGTGCCCGCCGACGAGCCGCTGGAGAAGGTCTGGGTGCCGGGCGCCGACCTCACCGGCCCCCGCGACCTTCCGGTGCTCGTGGTCTGCGGCGAGGGCGCGGTCGAGGAACTGGTCGCGGACCTCGCCGACGCGGCCGTGGAGGTGGTGACGGACGCCGAGCCTGCCGACGCGGTTCTCGACGACTACACGATCGGGCTGGTGAACCGGGGCATTCCGGGCTTCGCGGTCGATCCGTCGGGGGCGTTGCACGTGTCGCTGATGCGGTCGTGCACCGGCTGGCCGTCCGGCGTGTGGATCGACCCGCCGCGCCGCACCGCGCCCGACGGCTCCGGCTTCCAGCTCCAGCACTGGACCCACATGTTCGAGTGCTCCCTGGTGGCCGCCCCGGGCGACTGGCGCGCGGCCGATCTCGTGCGGATCGGCCACGACGTCAACCACCCGCTGGCGGCGACCACGGGGCTTGACGGGCGGGCCTGGCAGGACGGGCCGGCCGGCGAGTCGCGGTCGTTCCTGGAGACCGGGCCCGGCCTGGTCCTCACCGCGCTCAAGGCGGCCGGGAACCCGATCGCCTCGGGCCGGACGCCCGGCGCGGTGACCGCGCTGACCGCCCGCGTGTACGAGGCCGGCGGCCGCACCGTGCCGCTGTCGATCGCCACGACACTGCCTCTGGGGCCGTGGCGGCGGGCCGACCTCCTGGAGAACGCCACCGGGGACGCCCCCGGCACGCTCGACGGCATGGAGATCGTCACGCTGGTCGCCCCCGCTCCGCCCCCCGCCCCACGTCCGCGCCGGACGCCGCGGAGGTGGGCGGGGAGCGGGCCGGCGACCTGGAGGCGGGCGGGGCTGCGGGCGGCCGGGTGGTGGCCAGCGGGAGTGCGCCGCCGGTGCCGGAGACCGAGCCGCACCAGCCGGTCCACACGCGCTACTGGCTGAACAACACCGGGCCCGCGCCGATGGGGGGACCTGCCGGTCGCCGTGCACGTGTACCCGCCCGACCTGGACGTCGCGGGGCCGGTGGACCTGACCCTGACCATCGCCTCCGGCCTCACGGAGGAGCAGGCGGAGGGCGTGGTCACGCTCACCGCCCCCGACGGCTGGTCGGTGACGCCCGCCGTCCGGCCGTACGTGCTGCCTCCGGGGGGCCACGCCACCGTGCCGGTGCGGCTCACGCCGCCTCCCGGCGCCGAGGGCGGCCTCCACCTGCTCACCGCGCGCACCGAGTTCGGCGACCAGGCGTACGAGGACGTGACCCGGCTGCACGTGTTCCGGCCGGGCGAGGGCGGGCGGCGGTCACCTGGGCTGGAGGTGACGCTGGAGGGTCTCGGCCACCCGCCACACCTTCGGCTGACGCCCGGCGGCCGGGCGGAGGTCGTGGTCCGGCTGCGGTCCGAGGCGCGGTCGCCGGTCTCCGCGCAGGCGCAGCTCGTCAGCCCGTGGCAGACGTTCGAGATGTTCCCCGAGTGGAACGGCGGGGCCGTCGTGCCGCCCGAGGGCGAGGCGGAGGTGCGCTTCCCGGTACGCGTGCCGCTGGGCACTCGCCCGGGCCGCTGGTGGGCGCTCGTGAAGATCGCCTGCGCCGGGTGGCTGCACTACACGGACACGATCGAGGTCGAGGTCGAGCGGTGAACGGCCCGGGCGCGCCCTCGACCGGCGTCGCCGCACCGGCGTACCGCACAGAGGACGGCATGCGGCGCTCGGACGGTCGCGCACACCCCGATCCGAGAGCCGCGGCGACGGTGGGGGATCGGGTGATCACGGTCGCCGAGGTGGACCGGCGGCTGCGCCTGATGCGCAGCGGCCCGCTCGCGGCCCGGTTGCCGCGCCCCGAGACCGCCGAGGGCCGCAACCTGCGCCGCTGGCTGGTGCAGGTCATGGTGGCCGAGTCGCTGGCCGAGCAGGAGGCGGCCCGTCTCGGCCTGCCGGCCGGGCACTCGGCACCGCCACGGCCGCAGGTGGCGCTCACGCCGGCCGTCGCGCTCCGGACGGGCGGCGTCGCGGCCGCCGTCCTGGTGACGAGCCCTGCGGCCAGGGCGGTGTGCCGGGCGCTCGCCGCCGGCCGCGAGCCGTCCGAGGACGAGGTGCGCGACTACTACCGGCGCAACCTCGACCGGTTCGCCACGCCGGAGACGCGCTGGGTCCGTCCGTTCGGGCGGGTCCGGCGCGGGCAGATCGCCGGGCCGATCGAGGACGCGGTCTTCGCCGCCCGCGAAGGTGAGACGGTCGGGCCCGTGGAGGGCCCCGGCGGCCCCTGGACCCTGGTGGTCGAGCGGATCGAGACGGCGCGGCGGGAGCCGTACGCGGCCGTGCGGGAGCGGATCCGCGCGGAGCTGGCGAAGGAGAGCGGGGAGCGGGCCTTCGCCCGCTGGCTCGACGCACGGCACGCCGACTCGGTCGTGCTCACGCCGGGGCACGAGCATCCGGCCGACCCGGCCCAGCCCGACGCCGACCACCGGCACTGACCAGCGAAATCCCCGGTTCGGGGGGGCTCCCGGGCGGTCCGACCCCGGCGTTTCGGGGCACGTGAGTAGGCATGGCACAGCAAGTCAGCGCCTTCGACGCGCAGTTCCTCAACTTCGAGACGGGCACCAACCTCGCGCACATCGCGGCGCTCACGATTCTCGACCCCTCCGGCAGGCCCGGCGGCATGCTGACCCGCGAGGACCTGATCGCGCTGCTCAAACGGCGGCTGCATCTCGCGCCGCCGCTGCGCAGGCGGCTGGTCGAGGTGCCCTTCGGGCTCGACCATCCCTACTGGGCGGAGGACCGCGAGGTCGACTTCGACTACCACGTACGGGACCTGGCGCTGCCTCCTCCCGGCGACGACCACAAGCTCGCCGAACAGGTCGCCCGGCTGCACGGGGCACGGCTCGACCGAGGGCGGCCGTTGTGGGAGATCTACCTGATCCACGGTCTGGCCGGGGGCCGGGTGGCGATCTACACGAAGGTCCACCACGCCGCGGTCGACGGCGTCACCGGGGCCGAGGTGCTCGCCGCCGTGATGGACTTCGAGCCCGAGCCGGCCGCCGTTCCCGGCCCGGAGGCCGCGGCCGAGCCGCAGCCGGCCCCCGACGCGGTGGAGATGGTGATCAGGGGCGTCGCGCGGGTGCTGGACAACCCGTTCGCCCTGCTGCGCTTCATCGCCGAGGCGGTGCCGCGGCTGGACGAGGTGCCGTTCGTGGCGCAGCTCCCGGGGGCGGGGCTGGTCTCGCGGTTCGTCCGGGGCATCGGCGGCGGGGACGCCGGGCCCCTGCCCGAGCTGCCCCGGATGGTGGTGCCGCGCACGCCGTTCTCCGGGCCGATCTCGCGGCACCGCCGCTTCGCCTTCGGACAGTTGCCCCTGGACGAGGTCAAGCGGATCAAGAACGCCTTCGGCGTCACCGTGAACGACGTCGTCATGGCGATGTGCGCCACGGCGCTGCGGCGCTGGCTGGCCAAGCGCGACGAGCTGCCTCGCCAGCCGCTTGTCGCGGGGATCCCGGTCTCCACCCGTGGGCAGGCCGCCAACGGCTCGGCCGCCAACGAGGTGATGCTGACCATGACCACCCTGCCGACTGACGTTGCCGACTCGCGCGACCGGTTGCTGTCGGTGAACCGCTCGATGGGTCTGATCAAGGAACGGCTCGCCGCGGCGCCGGCCGCCTGGCTCCTGGAGTTCAGCCAGGCGATGCCGGCCGCGCTGAGCGCGCTGGCGGCCAGGTCCGCCTTCCGGATCGCCTCGCGGGCGGCTCCCGCCGTGAACCTGCTGGTCTCCAACGTGCCGGGGCCTCAGACGCCGCTCTACGTGTGCGGGGCGCGGGTCACCGCGCTCTACCCGATGTCGGTGATCACGGACGTCAGCGGGGGGATCAACATCACGGTGTTCTCCTACGACGGCAGGCTCGGCTTCGGGATCGTCACCGACCGCGACATGGTGCCCGACGTGTGGGACCTCATCGACTACCTGCGGGACTCACTGGCCGAGTACGGCGCGCTGGCGGCCCCGGCTGAGCCGGGCACGGCGGAGCCGGGGGAAGCGCGCGAAGCCGGGAAAGCGCGCGGAGCCGGGAACGCCCGCGAAGCCCCGGAGGACGGCGAAGGCGGGCGCGGCGGCGGCACGCGGCGCGCGGGCGGCCGAGGGGCCGCGACAAAAGCCGCAGCAGGAGCCGCAGGAGCCGCGGCAGGAGCCGGGCACGGCGCCGAAGCCGAGGCGGGCGCGCAAGCCTCCGCAGCCGCCGCCCGCCTGAGGTCCTCGGCACGTCCTGGCCCACGACCGGCCACCCGCAGGTCAGAAGAGGGCGTCGTCCATCGTGTGCGGTCCGCCGTGGTCCGCGCCGAGGCCGGACGTGGAGCCGGGGACGGTTGGGGCCTGTCCCAGACCGTGTCCCCGGTCATGTCCCCAGGCCGCCGTCTCCCAGGGCCAGCGCCGCGATCCCGGCGGTCAGCAGCAGGGCGAAGACGGCGGCGATCACGGCGAACACGATCGACTGCCGGGACATACCGGTGCGCGGCGGGAGCGGGGGAGCCGACCCCTGCCGGGGGCCCTGCGGCCGGTGACCACCCGACCGGTGACCATTTGGCCGGTGATCACTTGGACTGTGATCACTTGGCCTGGGGCCCGGCACCGCGTTCGGCGCGGTCGCCGCGCGGCGCAGGTCCTGACCGCTCGCGGGAACGCCTCCGGCCGGGCCGGTGAGCGAGTGCCCCGGCGCGGCGGGGCCGCGGCTCTGGGACGGGCCCGCCCCTCCCCGGCGTGCCGGCCGATGGTGTCACTTCGCGGTGCGCCTCAACCGCACCGCCCTGCATCGGCGGGTCAAGGACGGCACGCTGAGCTTCGAGGA
>NZ_MWJN01000112.1:0-29360 GCF_002027145.1 Microbispora sp. GKU 823
GCTGCGCCGGGCGACAGGATGCAGGCGATCGGGGCGAGGCCGGCACAACGCCACTGACAATCCCTGCTGGAGCGGGGGCAGGCCCGGATCAACGCCGCCGCGCTCGGCGTCGGCATGCTGACGCAGGGACTGACCGTCGTCGTCGTGGTCCTGACGGCCCAGGCCGCCGGTCTCGGCCGGGTCGCGACCGCCGTGGCCGCCCTGACCGCGCTGGTCGCCTTCGAGCCCGCGCTGCCGCTGGCGGCCGCGGGGCGAGCGGTTCGCGGGGGTGGTCGCGGCGCTGCGCAGGCTCAGGGAGACCGCCGCCACTCCCCCGGCGGTGCGTGAGCCCGCGGATCCGGCGCCCGCGCCCGAACCGCCGCTGACGGTCGAGGTCGACGACCTCGTGGTGCGCCACGGCGGGCGTGAGCCCGCGCTGAACGGCGTGAGCCTGACGCTGACGCCGGGCCGCCGGGTCGCGGTGGTCGGCCCGAGCGGCGCGGGGAAGAGCACCCTGCTGTCGGCGCTGATGCGGACCGTGGAGATCGAGTCCGGCGCGATCCGGCTCAACGGGGTCGACGTGCGGCGCCTGTCCTCCGACGACGTGCGGGCGCTCGTCACGGGCCTCACCCAGGACCCGTACGTCTTCCAGGCCACGGTCAGCGACAACCTGCGCCTGGCCGGGCCGCAGGCGTCCACCGAGGACATCGAGGCGGCCGTACGGCGGGCCCGCCTGGACGCCTGGACCGAGCGCACCGGCTGGGACGCGGTGCTCGGCGAGGACGGCAGGACGGTCTCCGGCGGCCAGCTCCAGCGGCTCGCGCTGGCCCGGGCCCTGCTGTACGACCCGCCGGTGCTGCTGCTGGACGAGCCGGCCGAGGCCCTGGACGAGGAGACGGCCGACCTGCTGATGGCCGACCTGCTGGACGCCACCCGCGGCCGCACCACGCTGCTGGTCACCCACCGGCTGCGCGGCCTGGAACAGGTCGACGAGATCGTCGTGCTGGAGGGCGGCAGGGTCACCCAGCGCGGCGCGCACGCCGACCTCGTCGCCGTGCCGGGTTACTACCGCGATCTGTGGGAGTCGGAGGCCCTCACCCGCCACCGCGGCTGACCGCTCTCGCCCCGCCACCTGTTCGCGTGAACCTTCCGTGAAGAAGGCATTGCGGATCTTGTCAGATGTAAGTAATTTTCAGACAACGCGATGACCTTGCATGGTATTTACCTACAACGCATGGCGCTCGCCGAAGTGGCTACGAGCCGACAGGGAGTCTCATGAAGAGAAGATGGATCGCGGGAGCCATCGGCGTGCTCGCGGTGGCGCTGGCGGCGTGCGCTCCAGGGCAGGGCAGTACAGCGCAGAGCGGCGCATCCGAGCAGGGCGACAAGGCGGGCGGTGACAAGGTCACGCTGAGTCTGTGGTCGTGGCGGGTGGAGGACGTCAAGGCGTACGAGAAGATCCTCGCCACGTTCGAGAAGTCGCACCCGAAGATCCATGTCGAGTTCAAGCCGTTCCAGGCCACCGAGTACCCCAACATCCTGGCCACCGGCCTGTCCGGCACCGCCGGGCCCGACGTCGCCCAGCTGAAGTCCTACGGCGGGTTGCAGCCGCTGGTCGAGGCGGGCCAGCTGGTGCCGCTGGACGGCAAGGTGGAGGCGCTGTCCGGCTTCGACGCCAAGCTGCTGGAGGGCGCCAAGGGCCACAAGGACGGCAAGATCTACGGCGTGCCGTTCGCCTACCAGACGCTCCAGGTGCTCTACAACAAGAAGCTGTTCGGCGACAACGGCATCCAGCCCCCCGCCACCTGGGACGACATGATCGCGGCGGCCGGCAAGCTGAAGGCGGCCGGGGTCACGCCGTTCGCCGTCGCGGCCGGGCCCGACGCGACCTGGACGTTGCCGATCGTCCACGAGATCTTCGGCAACGCCCGTTACGGCAGCACGAAGTTCCGGGACGCGCTGCTGCGCGGCGAGAAGAAGTTCACCGACCCCGACTTCACGGCCTCGATCAAGCTGATCAAGGACCTGGAGCCGTACTTCCCCAAGGATGTAGTGGCCGTCAAGATCCCCGACGTCCAGGCGCTGTTCGCCACCGGAAAGGCCGCGATGTACCCCACGGGCAGCTTCGACCTGGCGCCCGTGCTCGCGGCAACCCGAGCCTGGATCTCGGCGTCTTCCAGGTGCCGCCGCCGCCCGGCTCCCCGGTGACCACGCCCGTGACGCCGGGCTGGGCCGACGGCTCGTTCGGCGTCAACGCCAAGTCGGCCCACCAGGCCGAGGCGCTCGAACTGGTCAAGTGGATGGCGACGCCGGAGTTCGGGCAGCTCTACGCGAGCGAGCTGAAGCAGCTGTCGGCGGTTCCCGGGGTCACGCCGCCGGACCCGCTGCTGGCCGAGATGGCGAAGAACTACGCCGCCAACGGCGCGCCGTACACGCTGCTCGTCGACTTCCGGTACGGCCAGCCGAACGGCGACGCGGTCTTCCGGGACGAAGTGCAGAAGATGCTGGCGGGCCAGACCGATCCCAAGGCGGTCGCCGAGAGCGTGCAGAAGGGCGTCGGGCAGTGGTTCAAGCCGGGGAACTGAGCACGCCCCGGCGCTCTCCCGGACGGTTCCCCCGACGCCTTTCCGGCCGCTTTTCCGGGCGTCGCGCGGCACGCACCGGCGCCGGTCGCCGGTACGTGCCGCGGTGGCGGGTGCTGGCCGTCTTCCTGCTGCCCGCGTTCCTGCTCTACTCGGTCTTCATCGTCTATCCACTGGTCACCGCGCTCGACTACAGCTTCTTCGAGTGGCGCGGAATCCGGCAGACGGGGTTCGCCGGGCTCGCCAACTACCGGGACCTGTTCGGCGTCTACCCCTACGACCAGCAGCTGTGGCGGGCGCTGGCGCACAACGCGCTGTTCTTCGCCGGGACGATGCTGATCCAGAACACGGTCGGGCTGCTGTTCGCCCTCCTGCTGTTCCGGTACGGCCGCGGCAAGCGGTTCCTGCAGGCCGCGTTCACAACGCCCTACCTGGTGGACCCGCTGGTCGTCGGCTACCTGTGGAGCCTGCTGCTCAACCCGACGTTCGGCCCGGTCAACTCGCTGCTCGAGGCGGCCGGGCTGGACTCGTGGGCGCTGCCCTGGCTGGGCGACACGCGTACGGCGCTGCCGGTCGTCATCCTGGTCAATGCCTGGCAGTGGGTGGGCTTCCCCATGCTGCTGTTCTCCGCCGCGCTCGCCGGAATCCCGGCCGAGTATCACGAGGCGGCCCGGGTCGACGGCGCCTCGGCCTGGCAGGCGTTCCGGCGGGTGACGCTGCCGCTGCTCACCCCGGCGATCGGCGTGGTGAGCGTGCTGACGTTCATCGGCAACTTCAACGCCTTCGGACTGGTCTACGCGATGGCCGGGTCCACCGGGTCCCCGGCGGGCTCGACCGACGTGCTCGGCCTGCTGTTCTACCGGGTCGCGTTCGTCGAAGGCGGCGTGAACGCGATCGGGCGGTCGTCGGCGCTCGCCGTGCTGATGTTCGTGTTCATCTTCGGGGTGTCGCTACTGGCCAGCTCGTACTTCCGGCGCCGGGAGAGGAGGCTGCTGTGACGGCCCGGCACCGGGCGCCGGGGCGCGTCGCCGTCCACCTGCTGCTGTGGGGGTACGCGGTCGTCGCGCTGCTGCCGTTGGTCGTCATGCTGGTCAACTCGCTGCGGCCCACCAGCGAGATCTTCACCGCGCCGCTGGGGCTGCCGGCGTCCCCGACGCTGCGCAGTTACGGCCGGGTGTGGACGGAGGCGTCGTTCAGCACCTACCTGCTGAACTCGCTGACCGTCACCTGCGGCGCCGTGCTGCTCGGCACGGCGGTCTCCGCGCTGGCGGCCTACCCGCTGGCCCGCTACGACTTCTTCGGCAACCGGGTGCTCGGGGCGTACTTCCTGGCGGGGCTCATGCTGCCGATCCGGCTGGGCCTGGTGCCGATCTTCTACCTCATGGACTCCATGGGGCTGATCGACTCGCTGCTCGGGCTCACGCTGCTGTACGCCGCGTCGGGGGTGCCGTTCTGCATGTTCGTGCTGTCGGCGTTCTACCGTTCCCTGCCGGGGGAGCTGGACGAGGCGGCCCGGCTCGACGGGGCCGGCGAGTTCCGGATCTTCGGGCAGATCATGCTGCCACTGGTGCGGCCCGCGCTGGCGTCGGTGACGCTGTTCCAGTTCGTGCCGCTGTGGCATGAGTTCCTCTACCCGCTGGTGCTGCTGCGCTCCGACGAGAAGTTCACGATCCCGCGCGGGTTGTCGCAGTTCTTCGGCGAGTACACGACCGACTGGTCGGCGCTGTTCGCCGGTCTGGTCCTCGCCACGGCGCCGCTCTTCGTGCTGTTCGTCCTGGCGACCAAGCAGATCATCGCCGGGCTGACCGCCGGCATGAGCAAGTAGAGGCAGGGCGGATGAGCCCCGGCGACGACCACCCGAGCGGCATCCCGGCTTCGAACGGGATTCTCGTGCGGCTGCGCGGCGCGATCCGGTCTCTGCGGCCCGCGGAGCAACGGGTCGCGCGCGCGGTGCTGGCCGACCCCCAGGGCGTCGCGGACCGGCCGATCGGGGCGCTCGCCCGCGAGTGCGGCACCTCGGAGGCCACGGTGCTGCGCTTCTGCCGGGCCATCGGGCTGCGCGGCTACCCCGAGCTGCGGATCGCGCTCGCCCGCGAGGCGACGCTGGAGGCGTCGCGTGCCGGGGACGCACGCCCGCTCGACGGCGACATCAGCGCCGACGATCCGCTGGAGGAGATCGTCGCCAAGATCGGCTACAGCGACTCCCGCGCGGTCGCGGAGACCGCCGAGCACCTCGACACCGCCGCGCTGGAGCGTGCGGTCACCGCCATCGCCGGGGCCCGCCGCGTGGACCTCTACGGCGCCGGGGCGAGCGGCTTCGTCGCGGCCGATCTGCACCAGAAGCTGCACCGGATCGGCCTGATGGCCTTCGCCTGGCAGGACTTCCACAGCGCGCTCACCTCGGCCGCGCTGCTTCGCGGGGGCGACGTCGCGATCGGCATCTCGCACACCGGCACCACCGTCGACGTCCTGGACGCGCTGCGGCTCGCCGCCGACCGGCGGGCGACCACGATCGCGATCACGAACTTCGACCCCTCGCCGATCACGGAGCTCGCCGACATCGTGCTGAAGACCGCGGCCCGCGAGACCCCGTTCCGCTTCGGCGCGATGGGCAGCAGGATCGCCCAGCTCACCGTCGTCGACTGCCTCTCCGTCGGGGTGGCCGCCCGGCTCACGTACGACGAGACCCTCACCGCCCTGGAGGACACCTTCCGCGCGATCAGCGGCCGCCGGCGCAGGTAGGCACTTCTCTCAGGAAAAGCGATCGCCGACGGGCCGTCCCCCCAGAGGCCCGCCGGCGACGATCGTGGACCGTCAGCTCGTGGACGACTGCTCCGCGAGCGCGGTGGTGATGGTGTTCTCCTTGCCGTCACGGGTGTAGGTGACCGTCACCTTGTCGCCGGGGCGGGAGCTGCGGATGGTGCCGACGAGCGCCTCCGCGCTGTCCACCAGCTTGTCGTTGATCTTGGTGATCAGGTCGCCCTCCTTGAGGCCGGCCTTCTCCGCCGGGCTGCCGGCCGTGATCGAGCTGACCACCGCGCCGGACGCGCCGCCGACCGCGTCGGCCACGCTCACGCCGAAGAAGGCGTGGGTCGCCTTGCCCGTCTTGATGAGCTGCTCGGAGACGAGCTTCGCGGTGTTGATGGGGATCGCGAAGCCCACGCCGATGTTGCCGGAGCTGGAGCCCGAGGTGGCGATCGCCGTGTTGACGCCGACGACCTGCCCGGAGGAGTTGACCAGCGCGCCGCCGGAGTTGCCGGGGTTGATCGCGGCGTCGGTCTGGATCATGCCGCCGATCGTGGTGCCCTGGCTCTGCGGCTGCTGCTGCTGTTCCATGCCCCAGGGGAACTGCGGCTGCTGCTGCTCTTCGGGGGCCTCGGTCAGCGTGCGGTCGAGGGCGCTCACGATGCCGGAGGTGACCGATCCCTCCAGGCCGAGCGGGCTGCCGATCGCGAGGACGGCGTCGCCGACCTGGAGCTTGTCGCTGTCGCCGAGGGAGGCGGGGGTCAGGCCGGACACGCCCTGCGCCTGGATGACCGCGAGGTCGGTGGTGGGGTCGGTGCCCTTGATGACGGCGTTGGCGGTCTTGCCGTCGCTGAACTTCACGGTGACCGTGCCACCGCCCCCGCCGCCGATGCTCACCACATGGTTGTTCGTCAGGATCAGACCGTCGGCCGACAGGATGACACCGGACCCCTCGCCGCCGGCCGTGGCGGTCTTCACCTCGATGGACACCACGGACGGCATGATCGCCTTGGCCACCGCCGCGATGGTGGTGGTGGAGGAGTTGGACACCCCCTTGACCACCGGGCTCGCGATCACCGTCTGCCCGCCGTTCACACTGTTCGCGACGAGGGCCCCGGTGACCCCGCCGCCCAGCGCCACGGCCACGAGGGCGAGGCCCGCACCCGCCTTCTGTCGGGCGGTCAGCGTGCCCTTCCGCGCCGGAGGCGGCGGAAACTGCGCCGTGTCATAAGAACCGCTCCCGTAGGCGCCGTACGACTGGTACGCCCCGGTGTACTGCCCGTGCTGCGGCGGAGTGCTTCCAAACTGGCTCCAGCCGTGACCGGGGAGTATCTGGGTGTTCTCGTCGCCGGGAACGTGCTCAGGTGAACTCATCGCCATCCCCCTCAATGGATTCGCCGGTGATCCCGGCTCTCCGCCGGTACACGTAATACGATGACGCATCGGCGATAAGGTCTCGCTAAGCGATCAGCGGTGGGGATCCCCGAGCGCCCTACGCGTACTTTATGTCAGCTCGTCCGGGGCCAGTACTCGTCCCTGAGCAGGCGCTTGTACAGCTTGCCGGTGGGGTGGCGGGGCAGCTCGTCCCGGAAGTCGACCGACTTCGGGCACTTGTAGTGGGCCAGGCGTTCCCGGCAGTAGGCGATCAGCTCGGCCTCCAGGGCGGGACCGGCGGCGGCCGGGTCCGCCGGCTGCACGACGGCCTTGACCTGCTCGCCCATCTCGGGGTCCGGCACCCCGAAGACGGCCACGTCGGCCACCTCGGGGTGCATCGCCAGCACGTTCTCGGCCTCCTGCGGGTAGATGTTCACCCCACCGGAGATGATCATGTACGAGCGCCGGTCGGTGAGGTAGAGGAAGCCGTCATCGTCCAGGTAGCCGATGTCCCCCAGCGTGGTCCAGCCGCGGCCCTTGGGGTCCTGGACCGACGCGGTCTTCTCGGGGTCGCCGTGATACTCGAACTTCGGCCCGTCCGAGAAGTAGACCGTGCCGTGCTCACCGGGCGGCAGCTCGTTTCCGTCCTCGTCGCAGACGTGGGTGACCCCGAGCAGCGGCCGGCCCACCGTGCCCTTGTGGGCGAGCCAGTCCTCCGGCCCCGCGTACAGGAAGCAGTTGCCCTCCGTGCCCGCGTAGTACTCGTGGATGATCGGCCCCCACCACTCCATCATCCGCTCCTTGACCTCGACGGGGCAGGGCGCGGCGGCGTGGATGGCGCAGCGCAGCGACGACAGGTCGTAGCGCTCGCGCACCTCCTCGGGCAGCTTGAGCATCTTGACGAACATCGTGGGCACCCACTGCGCGTGGGTGACCCGGTGCCGCTCGACGAGCGCCAGCGCCTCCTCGGGGTCGAACCTCTCCATCACCACCACGGTCGCGCCGAGGCGCTGGAACGACATGCTGTACCGCAGCGGAGCGGCGTGGTAGAGCGGCGCGGGCGACAGGTACACGCTGTCGGCCGAGGGCGCGAACAGGAACTGGATGAGCTGCACCAGGGCGCCGGGGGCCTCCAGCGGCGCCCGGCTGAGCGGCGGCTTGACCCCCTTGGGGCGTCCCGTGGTGCCCGACGAGTAGAGCATGTCGGCGCCCTGGCACTCGTCGTCGACCGGCGTCACGGGCTGCCCCGCCACGGCCTCCTCGTACGAGGTGAACCCCGGGGCGACGCCGTCGACCATGAGCCGCAGCTCGACCCCGGGCGTGGCCTCGGTGACGGCGCTCGCGACGCCGGCGAGCTTCGCCGAGGAGATGAAGACCCGGGCCCCGCAGTTGTCCACGATGTACGACAGCTCGTCGGCCTGGAGGCGGGAGCTGATCGCGGTGTAGTACAGGCCCGAGCGGTGCGCGGCCCAGGCGATCACGAGGAAGAGCGGATGGTTCTCCAGCATGAAGGCGATGTGATCGCCAGGCTTCAGGCCCGCGGCCCGCAGCAGATGGGCCAGGCGGTTGGATTCCTCGTCGAGCTCGCGAAAGGTGATCACACGGCCGGAGCCCGCCATGATCACTGCCGGTTTGTCCGGCATCACCGCCGCGATCGCCCCAGGGTGCATAACCGAACGTTACTCGGTTTGCTTTCCGCGCGGTAGGCGCGAATTCCCGATGCGTCCGCTCAGCCCTCCAGCGCCCGGTAGGGGTCGCGCAGCGGTCTGGCCCGCTCGGCGAACGCGGCCTTGATCTCCGTCATCTTCGGCCCCGGCGCGTAGAAGCGGCCCTTCGTCTCCCCGTACGGCTGGAGCCACCCGGTGGCCGCCAGCTCGCGCAGGTCGCGGGCGGCCTGGCCCTGGCTCAGCCCCTCGTCGGCCTGGTACATGCCCCGCCGCAGCCGCCGGGAGACGAACACCTGGTAGAGCGCCGAGACCGTGCGCGGGTGCAGGCCCTGCGCCCCGGTCTGCTCCTCCAGCAGCATCCACACCTCGCCCGCCTCGGCGAGCCGGCGTCCCACCCGCTGCGCCTGCATGTGGTGGCAGCGCAGGACGAACCGCACCCACGAGAGGGTGTCCCCGTGCGGGCTCCACCGGCGGCGTCCCACCTCGCCGAGCACGTCATAGTAGTCGTAGGTGGTGCGGCCCTCGCCCAGCCACTCCTCGATCGAGGCGAACTCCGGCGTGGTGATCTGGTCGCGGCCGAGCACGAGCGTCTGCAGCGCCCGCGACATGCGCCCGTTGCCGTCCCGCCACGGGTGGATCTTGACGAGGTTGAGGTGCGCCATGGCGGCGCGCACGTAGCTGGGCGCGCCGAGGTCGCCCCCGTTGAGCCACTCGACCAGTTCCGCCAGCAGGTCGGGGACCTGTTCGTGGTCCGGGCCCTCGTAGACCACCTCGCCGGTGGCGGAGTTGCGCACGTAGATCCCGCCGGGCCGCACCGTGCCCGGCGTCTTGTCCACGTGATGGCCGATCATCATGAAGTTGAGCGCGTGCAGCAGGCCCGCGTCGTAGCGGAAGACCCGTGCCCGCGACAGGGTGCCGATGTAGGTGAGCGCCTGCCGGTAGCCGGCGATCTCCCGGGCCACGGCCGCCGACGTCTCCAGGGGGTCCTCGCCGGACATGATCGACTCGATGTCCTCGACGCTGGCGTGGTAGCCCTCGATGGAGTTGGATCCCTGGATCGCGCGCGCCTGCAACTGCCGCCGCAGCAGGCCGTCCCAGCGGTGGGCCTCCGCCAGCCGGTATTTCAGGTCGCGCCGCATCTCCTCGATCTCGGCGAGCACCTTCTCGTCCGCGGCCTCCAGTGCCGGTGTCCCGTACAACATGGGGCCATGACAGCATGGACGAATCATCCGGTCAAGCGACTGGATGATTCGTCCACATATGTTCGCGTCAGGAGGCGGGGATGACCGAGCCCTTGAAGGTGTCCTCGATGTACTTCTTCACCTCGGGGCCGGTCAGCAGCCCGGCCAGCGTCTTCACCCGCGGGTCGCTCTCGTGCCCCTGCGCGACCACCAGGCCGTTGGCGTACGGGTTGCCCTCGGCCTTCTCCAGCACCAGCGCGTCGGAGGACGGGTTGAGGTTCGCCTCCAGCGCGTAGTTGCCGTTGATCACGGCGGCGTCGACGTCGTCGAGCGAGCGCGGGAGCTGCGCGGCCTCCAGCGGGCGGAAGGTCAGGTTCTTCGGGTTGCCGGTCACGTCGCGCTCGGTCGCGGCGGTGCCCACGCCGTCCTTGAGCGTGACCACGCCGTTGTCGGCGAGCAGCTTGAGCGCCCGGCCGAGGTTGGTGGCGTCGTTGGGCACCGCGACCGTGCCGCCCTGCGGCAGCGAGGCGAGGTCCTTGACCTTCTTGGAGTACAGGCCGAGCGGCTCCAGGTGCACGGGGGCGACGAAGCTCAGCTTCGTGCCCTTGGAGGCGTTGAAGTCGTCCAGGTAGGGCTTGTGCTGGAAGTAGTTGGCGTCGAGCTGGCCGTCCTGGAGCTGCAGGTTGGGCTGCACGTAGTCGCTGAATTCGACGATCTCAAGCTTCAGGCCCTTCGCGGCGGCCAGATTGTCGGCCACGTACTTCAGGATCTGCGCGTGCGGCACCGGGCTCACGCCGACCTTGAGCGGGGCGTTCGCCGCCGCCGTGCCGGAGGCGGTCGCGGTGTCCGAAGACGAGGACCCGCAGGCGGACAACACGAGCGCGACCACGGCGGCGATGACGAGGCCGAGCGTTCTACGCATGGGACAGAACTCCTTAGATGGGTTAACGGTGGGAAAGACGGCGGGCGACGGCGTCGCCCAGGGTCTGCGCGAGCTGCACCACGACGACCAGCACGACCACGGTGACGACCATGAGCGTGGTCTCGAACCGCTGGTATCCGTAGCGGACGGCGAGGTCGCCGAGACCGCCACCGCCGATCACCCCGGCCATGGCCGAGTAGGAGATGAGCGTGACCACGGTGACGGTCAGCCCGGCGACCAGGCCGGGCAGCGCCTCGGGGAGCAGGACGCGCGCCACGATCGTCACCCGGCCCGCCCCCATCGCCTCGGCCGCCTGCACGACGTCGCGGCCCACCTCGCGCAACGCCGTCTCCACCAGCCGGGCGAAGAACGGCACCGCCCCGATCGTCAGCGGGACCACCGCGGCGGCGGTCCCGATCGTGGTGCCGGTGAGCACGCGGGTCACCGGGATGACCGCGATCATGAGGACGATGAAGGGCAGCGACCGGCCGACGTTGACGACCAGGCCGAGCACGCGCCGCACGGCGGGGGCCGGGAACAGCCCGCCCCGGTCCGTCCCGGCCAGGCAGACGCCGAGCGGCAGCCCGAACAGCACGGTGAACAACGTGGACCAGCCCACCATCACGGCGGTCTGCCCGGTGGCCTCCCACAGCAGAGGGCTCATCTCCGACCAGGTCATGCGTCCTCCTCCACCAGCAGGCCGCGCTCGCGCAGGTCGGCGAGGGCGGCAGCCGTACCGGATCCGGTGATCCGCAGCCGCAGCCGGCCCGCCGGGACCCCCGCGACCTGTTCGACCGCGCCCGCGGCGACGGCGACGTCCACGTCGTACGTGCGCGCGAGCCTCGACAGCAGGGTCTGGTCGGCGGCCAGGGCGACCGTCACGGTGCCGGGCTCGGCGGGCGGCAGCGGGAACAGCTCGGCCGCCAGGCGCGACCCGGGGGTGGCGAGCAGGTCGGGGATGGGGCCCGCCTCGGCGATCCGCCCGTCGCTCATGATCGCCGCCGAGTCGCAGACGGCCTTGATGACGTCCATCTCGTGGGTGATGAGCAGGATGGTCAGCCCCAGCTCCCGGTTGAGCCGCCGCAGCAGGGCCAGGATCGACTGGGTCGTGGCGGGGTCGAGCGCGGAGGTGGCCTCGTCCGACAGCAGCACCGACGGCTCGGCCGCGAGCGCCCGCGCGATGCCGACCCGCTGCTTCTGGCCGCCGGACAGCTGCGCGGGGTAGGCCCCGGCCCGGTCGGTCAGCCCCACGAGGTCGAGCATCTCCGCGACGCGCCGGGCCCGGGCGGCCCTGCCGACGCCCATGACCTCCAGGGGGAAGGCCACGTTGCCCGCCACCGTGCGCGACGACAGCAGCGCGAAGTGCTGGTGGATCATGCCGATGCGCTGGCGGGCGCGGCGCAGGTCGGCCGCGCCGAGGGCGGTCAGCTCGCGCCCGTCGACGGTCACCACGCCCTCGTCGGGACGCTCGAGCAGGTTGACGCAGCGCAGCAGGGTGCTCTTGCCTGCGCCGCTGCGCCCGAGCACGCCGAAGACCTCGCCCTTGCCGACGTGGAGGTCGACGCCGTCGAGCGCGACGACGTCGCCGTAGGCCTTGCGCAGGCCCGTAACCGTGATCACTTGCTGTCCTTCGAAAACGTTGAGCCGACTCCGCTTGGCCTCGCGCGCGTGAGGCGAGCGATCCTTGAGGGGCGCGCCGCCGATCTGGACTGAGGAGCGAGCGGGGAGCGAGGGACGAGCGGCTCCGAGCGACGAGGGAAGTGCTGAATGGCGCGCCTCCGGCACGACCAGGCGGGTGTGAGCGCCCCGATGGTGAGCGGGAAACACAGCGTGATCCGGCGCAGGATCAGATCGGGCAGCGGGGAGAGCGTCATCGGTGAGTGCCTTCGTGAGAGGGGTGGGGTCGCGGGCTTCAGGCCGTGGGACACCCTCGCTCGGGCGGGTTCACCAGGTTCGATACGCTCACGACCGGCTGAAACAGGAGTGAGCTAATCCTTATTCCATACCGGGAATGTGTGCTTCGTCACAGGGAAAGGCCCGCGCCTCCGGAGCGGAGACGCGGGCCGTGTGGAGTGGGTCAGGCGGCCGCCTGCTGAGCGACCGTCGCCGGGGTGAGGGCCAGGTCGAGGACCTCGCGGACGTCGCTCACCGCGTGGACGGTGAGGTCGGCCAGCACCTCGGCCGGGACGTCGTCCAGGTCGGGCTCGTTGCGCGCCGGGATGAGCACCGTGGTGATCCCCGCCCGGTGGGCCGCCAGCAGCTTCTGCTTGACCCCGCCGATCGGCAGCACCCGCCCGGTGAGGGACACCTCGCCGGTCATCGCCACGTCGGCGCGGACCGGCCGGCCCGACAGCAGCGAGGCCAGGGCGGTGGTCATCGTGACACCGGCCGAAGGGCCGTCCTTCGGCACCGCGCCCGCGGGCACGTGGATGTGCACCGACCTGTCCTTGAGCGACCCGACCGGCAGTTCCAGCTCGGCGCCCCGCGACCGCAGGAAGGACAGCGCGATCTGCGCCGACTCCTTCATCACGTCGCCGAGCTGGCCGGTCAGGGTCACACCGGTCGCCCCGGTCTCCGGGTCGGCCAGCGACGCCTCGACGTAGAGGACGTCGCCGCCCGCGCCGGTCACCGCGAGGCCGGTCGCCACGCCCGGCACCGCCGTACGCTGCCGGGCCTCCGGCAGGGACGACTCGGGCACGTGGCGCGGCCGGCCCAGGTAGGAGACCAGGTCGCCGGCCGTGACCGTCACCGGGAGCTCGGCCTCGCCGAGGGCGACCTTCGCCGTCGCCTTGCGCAGGATCCGGGCGATCGAGCGCTCGAGAGAGCGGACGCCCGCCTCGCGGGTGTACTCGCCCGCCAGGCGGCGCAGCGCCGCCTCCTCCACCGTCACGTCGTCGGCGGTGAGGCCGGCCTTCTCCAGGTTGCGCGGGAGCAGATGGTCGCGGGCGATGGCGACCTTCTCGTCCTCGGTGTAGCCGTCGAGCGTGACGATCTCCATGCGGTCGAGCAGCGGCCCGGGCACCTGCTCCAGCACGTTGGCCGTGGCGAGGAACAGCACGTCGCTCAGGTCGAGCTCGACCTCCAGGTAGTGGTCGCGGAACGTGTGGTTCTGCGCCGGGTCGAGCACCTCGAGCAGCGCCGCCGTCGGGTCGCCCCGGTAGTCGGCGCCGACCTTGTCGATCTCGTCGAGCAGCACGACCGGGTTCATCGAGCCCGCCTCGCGGATCGCCCGGACGATGCGGCCGGGCAGCGCCCCCACGTACGTGCGCCGGTGACCGCGGATCTCCGCCTCGTCGCGGACGCCGCCGAGGGCGACGCGGACGAACTTGCGGCCCATGGCGCGGGCGACCGACTCGCCGAGCGAGGTCTTGCCGACTCCGGGAGGGCCGGCCAGCGCGAGGACGGCGCCGCTGCGCCGGCCGCCGACCACCCCGAGGCCCTTGTCGGCCCTGCGCTTGCGCACCGCGAGGTATTCCACGATGCGGTCCTTCACGTCGTCCAGGCCCGTGTGGTCGGCGTCGAGCACCGCGCGGGCCCCGGCGATGTCGTACTCGTCGGTCGTGTGGACGTTCCACGGCATGTCGAGCACGGTGTCGAGCCACGTGCGGATCCAGCCGCTCTCGGGCGACTGGTCGGAGGCCCGCTCCAGCTTGCCGACCTCCTTGAGCGCGGCCTCCCTGACCTTCTCCGGCAGGTCGGCGGCCTCGATGCGGGCGCGGTAGTCCTCCTCCTCGTCGGAGGGGTCGCCGTTGAGCTCGGCGAGCTCCTTGCGCACGGCCGCGAGCTGCTGGCGGAGCAGGAACTCGCGCTGCTGCTTCTCCATGCCCTCCTGGACGTCCTTGCGGATGGTCTCCGCGACGTCCAGCTCGGCGAGGTGGTCGCGGGCCCAGCCGACCAGCTTGTCCAGGCGCTCGGCCGGGTCGGCGGTCTCCAGGAGCAGCAGCTTCTGCGGCGTCTGCAGCCAGGGAGCGTATCCCGCGCTGTCGGCGAGGACGGCGGGGTCCTTGATCTGGTTGACCGCGTCGACCACCTGCCACGCGCCCCGCTTCTGCAGGATCGTGGTGGTGAGGGCCTTGTACTCCTTGGCGAGCTCCTCGGCCCTCGGCCCGGAGGCGACCGGCTCCAGCACCGTCGCCTCGACCCACAGCGCCGCGCCGGGGCCGGTGGTGCCGGTGCCGACGCGCATGCGGTCGACGCCGCGCACCACGGCCGCGGGCTCCCCGCCCGGCAGCCGGCCGACCTGTTCCACGACGGCGCTCACCCCCACCGGGCCGTAGCGGCCGTCTATGCGGGGCACCAGCAGGACCGTGCTCTCGCCATTGGCGCGGGCGGCGTCGATGGCCGCGCGGACCTCGGAGGCCGACAGATCGAGGGGCACGACCATGCCGGGCAGGACGACCTCGTCGTCGAGCGGAAGGACGGGAAGGATCTGGGACATCAGCACTCCACTAGGTTGAGTTATGTCGGCTCAACTAACAGGAGCCCGATCCTGTTCCCTGTTCTGCGTCAGTTCGCTGTGAGCGATCGTAATCGTGTAATCCCCACTGCTGTGGCGCACCCATTCCCCTGAGTGGCGCATGATGACGTCCATGACATCCGGACATATCCGGCTTCGCTCGGCACCGGGCCGGTGGGTGCTGCTGACCACGGTCCTCGGGTCGGGCATGGCGACGCTCGACGGCACCGTGGTCAACGTGGCCCTCCCCGCCCTCGGGCGCGACCTCCACGCCGGAATGTCCGGCCTCCAGTGGACCGTGAACGCGTACACCCTCACCATGGCGGCGCTGATCCTGCTGGGCGGGTCACTGGGCGACCGGCTCGGCAGGCGGAAGGTCTTCGTCGCCGGAGTGGCCTGGTTCGCCCTGGCCTCCGCCCTCTGCGGAATCGCGCCGAACGCGCCCGTGCTCGTGCTCGCCCGTGCACTCCAGGGCATCGGCGGGGCCCTGCTGATCCCCGGGTCCCTGGCGATCATCCAGGCGAGCTACGTGCGCGACGACCGGCCGCGCGCCGTCGGCGCCTGGTCGGGGCTGGGCGGCGTGGCCGCCGCCCTCGGGCCGCTGCTCGGCGGATGGCTCGTGGAGGCGGCCGGGTGGCGGTGGGTGTTCCTGCTCAACCTTCCGCTCGCGGCCGTCGTGGTCGGCGTCGCCGCCCGGCACGTGCCAGAGACCCGGGACGCCGGGCCGCACGGCCGCTTCGACGTGCTCGGGACCGTCCTCGCCGCCCCCGCGCTGGCCGGGCTGACGTACGGCCTGATCCTGGCGGGCGACGGCCTGGTGCCGCTGGCCGCCGGGCTCGTCCTGGCCGCCTGCTTCGTGGTGGTGGAGGTCCGGCGCTCGCCCCGGTCCCTCGTCCCCGTGGGGGTCTTCGCCTCGAAGGAGTTCACCGCGGTCAACGTCGTCACGCTGGTCATGTACGCCGCGATGGGCCTGGTGTTCTTCCTGCTGGTCGTCCAGCTCCAGGTGTCGGCCGGGTTCTCTCCCGTCGCCGCCGGGTCGGCGATGCTCCCGGTCACGGTCCTCATGCTGCTGCTGTCGCCCCGGGCCGGCGAGCTGGCGAGGAAGACGGGCCCGCGCCTGCCCATGACGGGAGGCATCCTCCTGTGCGCGGCCGGGCTGCTGCTGATGAGTCGCATCGCCCCGGGCTCGTCCTATCTCACCGGTGTGCTGCCCGCGGCGGTCGTGTTCGGGCTCGGCCTGTCCGCCGCCGTCGCCCCGCTCACCGCGACCGTGCTCGCCACGGCCGAGGAGCGGTACGCGGGCGTGGCCAGCGGGGTCAACAACGCCCTGGCCCGGACGGGCGGCCTCCTGGCCGTCGCGGCCGTCCCGCCACTGGTGGGGCTGACGGGGGACGCCTACGACTCCCCGGTCGCCTTCACCCGGGGGTTCCACACGTCGATGCTGGTCGGCGCGGCCATGATGGCCGTCGCGGCGGTCATCACGTTCGCCACGATCAGGTCGAACGTCCTCGCGACCGCGTCCGAGCGCCGCCCCGCCGCTGCCCGGTCGACGCGCCGCCCCTCGACCCCCGCCCCCCGGCGAGTTCGGGCACCTGACCGTCGTCGCGGTTCCTTCCACCCGATCACGCGGCCGCGCGTGGAACCGGAACCCCGCCCCCGATCGTCACTACCCGTGCACGATCACACTCATCGAAGGACTCTCCATGCGCAGCGCGCTCTTCGGGAACCTGAACGGCCAGCAGGTCCCCGGCAACTTCGTCCTGCAGAACTCCAAGATGCTCCGCGTCCACCTACCGCACGAGGTGATCGCCAGGCAGGGCTCGATGGTCGCCTTCCAGGGCCAGATGGACTTCGACTACGAAGGCTCCGGCGGAGTCGGCAGGCTGCTCAAGAAGATGGTGACCGGCGAGGGCGCGCCGCTGATGCGCGTCAGAGGGCAGGGCCTGCTGTTCCTGGCCGACGACGCCCACGACATCCACCTGTTCTACCTGGAGAACGAGGGCCTCACCGTCAACGGCCGCAACCTGCTGGCCTTCGATCCCCAGCTCACCTGGGACATCCAGCGGGTGCAGGGCGCGGGGATCGCCGCGGGCGGCCTGTTCAACATGACGATCAACGGCACCGGCTGGGTCGCGGTGACCGCGCACGGCACGCCGGTGCTCCTCGACACCTCCCAGATGCCGACGTTCGCCGACGGCCAGTCCGCGGTCTGCTGGAGCGCCCACCTGCAGGTGGGCGTCAACCGGACGATGAAGGCCGGCGCGCTGATCGGCCGTGGCAGCGGCGAGGCCATGCAACTCGCCTTCCGGGGCCAGGGGTTCGTCCTCGTCCAGGCGAGCGAGGGCCCGCCGGTGGTGCAGGCCCATTAGAAGCCCGGGCTCTGCGGCAATCCGTGCTCCCCGGGTTGCAGCTCAGCCCAGCAGTCTCTTGAGGTCCTCCCGCAGGGCGGCGGCGTCGCGGAAGTGGACGGCGGCGAGCCCCGCCCGCTCGGCCGCCGCGACATTCTCCAGCCGGTCGTCCACGAAGACGAGGTCGCCGGGGGCGACCCCGAGCCAGGCCACGGTCTCGTGGAAGATCTCCGGCTCCGGCTTCACCAGGCCCATCCGGCCGCTGTAGAACCGCGGGCCGATGGGCCGCATGAACGGCAGCGCGTCGATGCTCTCGGCGATGCAGACCGGCATGTTGGACAGCAGCGCCATGGGCACCCCGATCCCGGCCAGCTCGTCGATGATCGCCACGGTCTCCTCGTTGGGCCGCGACCAGCTCGCCGCGTCGAGGGCGACGACCGCGTCCAGCTCGGCGCCGTCCACCGGCCTGCCGTACACGTGGGACCAGTACGCGGCCGGGTCGAGCGTGGCCCGGTCGAAGTCGAGCCGCAGCTCCCAGTAGCGGTCCTCGAACCCCGGATCACCTCCCGCCATGCGCGCGACGTCCTCGGGGGCCTGGGGAAGCGACACGACGTTGCCGTAGTCGAAAAGCACAGTCTTCATGGTCGTACGATCATAACCCGTGTTCGGAACTCAGGTCACGTAGGGCTTGAGGTACTCGTTGGCGCTCCCGCAGCGCAGGTAGTTGCGCACGGTGTGGAAGTCCAGCCAGTCGATGTCGCACGAGACGTCCCGATCGACGCCGTCGAAGCACGACGCCAGCACGGCCGGGATCGCGGCGATGTCGTCCTTGTCGGCGATGTTGATCCAGCGGCGCACTCCCGGCGGGCGCGCCCCGCGGCCCCGGACCGGGACCGGCGCGAGCCGCTCGAAGACGACGTCGCGCATGCCGAGCGGGCTGCCCAGCGTCACGAGCAGTTCGACCGAGAGATCGGGATGCGCCCACAGGGCCTCGTACGTCACGACGCTGCCGAGGGAGTGGGCGACCACCACCCGGGGACGGCGCCTGCGGACGACGTCGGCCACCGCCTCACGGGCCCGCACGCGCGGGTCGCCGCCGCCCAGGTAGGCGGCCACCTCCGGGCAGAAGTCCTGGGCGAACCGCACCGCCTGCGGGCCCATCCTCGTCAGCAGCCACTCGGCAAGCCGGTGCGCGAGACCGGTGAGCGACTCCCCCGCCACGTCGCGGAACGGACCGCCGAGCTGGACCGCCCAGTCGGCGAGGACCAGCTTGGCCGGCGCCTCCATCTGCCGCGGCGGCTTCTGCGGCCCGGTGTGCAGGTGGTGGGCGTAGTAGGCGATCTCGGCGAAGTAGTCGCCCGCGCCGTCCGTCCGGCCGGTGAGCCCCTGGTGCAGGTAGGCGTTCCACTTGGCCCGCATGGTCTCGGCGGCGCCGCCCGCCGACCCGCCGGCCTCCTCGTAGTAGTGGTACTTGCCGATGCCGTGGACGCCCACGATCGAGGTCATGCTCCCGCCCATCCCTGTCGCCTGGAATACGGGGGTCACTGTGCCTGACGGGTTGGACCGCGACAACCGCAAGCGGTGTTTACGGTGATAAATGAAGAGCGGCGGTGATATTCACCGGGATAGGTTGGTCGTCCCGTCCATATGCCAAAGGGAGAGAACCGATGTCAGGCCCGTTGCACGTGCGCGGCTCGGTCGTCGTGCCCGAGGCGGAGCTCGCCTGGCGCTTCTCCCGCTCGTCCGGCCCGGGCGGCCAGGGCGTCAACACCACCGACAGCCGGGTGGAGCTGAGCTTCGACCTCGCGCGTACGACCGCCCTCGGCCCGGCGCTCAAGGCCCGCGCGCTCGAACGGCTCGCCGCCCGCCTGGTCGACGGCGTGATCACGCTGGCGGCCTCGGAATACCGCTCGCAGCTGCGCAACCGGGAGGCGGCGCGGGAGCGGCTCGCGGCCCTCCTCCGCGACGCGATCGCGCCGCCGCCCAGGCGGCGCCGTCCCACCAAGCCGTCCAAGGGCGCGGTCGAGCGCCGCCTGGCGGCCAAGAAACACCGCTCCGACCTCAAGCGCCTGCGCCGTACGGACGACTGAGCCGCGCCGCGCTGTCCCGCAGGTGCCCGATGCCCATGTCGAGCGCCGCCTCCAGATAGGTGAGCCGGCCGGTGGACAGGTGGAGCAGCACGCCGCCCTGGATCCCCGCGAGCAGCGCGGCCGCCGCCCGCCCGGGATCGATTCCCGGGTCGATCTCGCCCGCGGCCTGCATGTGCCGCACGCCGGTGGCGATCTCCGCCTCCCACCGGAGCGTCAGCTCGGTCACCACCGCCTGGGCGCCCGGGGTGCTGTGGCCGACCTGCGACATCACCACGTTGAGCGGGCACTGCCGCCCCTGCTCGCGGTAGCGCTCCACAATGCGGTCACGCCAGGCCCACCAGGCCGCCCACGAGGTGAGCTCGCCGAGGTAGGGCTGCTGGTCGGCGAGCACCCGGTCGGCCTCGAAGCGGGCCACGGCCAGCAGCAGCTCCTCCTTGCCGCCCGGGAAGTAGTGGAACAGCTGACTCTTGCTGGTGCGCGTCCGGGCGCGCACGTCGTCGAGCGTGGTGTCCATCACCCCGCGCTCGCGAATCGTCTCGGCCGCGCCCTCGACGATCCGCTGCCGCGTGGCGGCCCCCTTCGTGGTCAGCGCCCCCACCGCACCCTCCTTCTTTTGGACTTGCCGGTCCATTTTGCCGCAGGCAGCATGAACGCCGCACCGCGTCTCACAAGGAGATTCACATGATGGAACGCCTGCGGAACCGCACCGCCCTCGTCACCGGCGCCACCGACGGCATCGGAGCCGCCGTCGCCCGCGCGCTCGCCGCGGAGGGAGCCATGGTCGTGGTCCACGGCCGCGACACGGCCCGGGGAGAGAAGGTGGTCGCCGCCATCGCCGAGGCCGGAGGACGGGCCGCCTTCGTCCGCGCCGACCTCGCGCACGCCCAGGCCGTACGCGACCTGGCCGCGGCGGCCCACGACCTGGCTGGCGGAGCGCTCGACATCCTGGTCAACAACGCCGCCATGCTGATCACGCCGAGCCCGACCGCCGAGGTGGCCGAGGACCTCCTCGACGGGGCGCTGGCGGTCAACGTCAGGGCCGCCTTCCTGCTCACCGGCCTCGTCGCCCCGGCCATGGCCGCCCGCGGCCGCGGCGCGATCGTCAACATGGGCTCGATCAACGGCCTGTTCGGTACGGACGGGTCGGCCCTCTACAGCATGACGAAGGCGGCGATCCACTCGCTGACCAAGTCGTGGGCCGACGAGTACGGACCCCACGGCGTGCGGGTCAACACGGTGGCGCCGGGCCCGACGTTCACTGAGAAGGTCGCCGCGATGGAGGAGTACCTGGCACCGATGATCTCCCGGCTGCCGTCCCGGCGGGCGAGCACGCCTGACGAGGTCGCCCGGGCGGTCGTGTTCCTCGCCGGCGACGACGCGTCGAACATCCACGGCGCGACGCTGAGCGTCGACGGCGGACGCGCCGCGATCTGAGCGGTCCCTGTCCCTAGGCGGACAGGCCGGCCTCGTCGAAGACGAAGGCGCCGCCGACGACCGTGGCGAGCACGGCGACGTCCTTGATCCGCTCGGGGGCCACCGTGAACAGGTCGTCGCCCAGGACGACGAAGTCGGCCAGCTTGCCGCGTGACAGCGTGCCCTTGTGCCGCTCCTCCCCCACGGCGTACGCCGAGCCGATCGTGTACGCGCGCAGCGCCTGCTCCACGGTGAGGGACTCGGCGGGGGTGAACGGCACGCCGCTCGCCGTACGGCGGTTGACCAGGTCATGGATGCCGAGCAGCGGGGCGCCGTCGGCCACGGGGCAGTCGGAGCTGCCCGGGATCACGATGCCGGCCTCCAGGAACGACCTCTGCCGGTAGCAGCCGAGCGAGCGCTCGGGGCCGAGGGCGGCGAGCATGCCGTCGCCAAGCTCGGAGACGAACCGGCCCTGGGGCACCGGGATGACGCCGAGCCTGGCGATCCTCGCCACCTGGGCGTCGCTGGTCACCGCGCAGTGCTCGATGCGGTGGCGGGCGTCGGGCCGGGGATCGCGCGCCTGCGCCTCCTCGTAGGCGTCGAGGACCACGTCGATCGCGTGGTCGCCGATGGCGTGGGTGGCGATCTGCCAGCCCGCGGCGTGCGCCCGCAGGATGAAGGCGCGCAGCGCTTCGGCGTCCTCCTGCAGCAGTCCCCGGTTGCCCGGCTCCCCCTCGTAGTCGCAGCACATGGCGGCGGTGCGGCCGATGAGCGAGCCGTCGGAGAACAGCTTCACCGGCCCGATCCGCAGCCGGTCGTCGCCGATGCCGGTGCGGAACCCGAGGTCGAGCCCGAACCAGCCGTCGCCGATGTCGTGCAGGTTGGGCGAGCCGGGCATCAGCGTGGCCCGCTGCGGCAGGACGCCCCGCCGTACCGCCTCCTGGAAGGCCGCGAGGTCCCAGGCGCCGTTGCCGGCCAGCCCGCGCCCGATGCCCGGCTCGGTGAAGCTGGTCAGGCCCTCGCTCGCCGCCACCCGGCCGGCCAGCGCGATTCCCTCGACGAAGTCCTCGAACGGCACCGGGCGCAGCACGGCGTCCGCCAGGCCCTGGGCCTGCTCCGCGAGCAGCCCGTCGGGCCGGCCGTCAGCGTCCCGCCCGACCGTGCCGCCGGCGACGTCCGGCACGTCCTCGACGCGTTCGAAGCCCATGCGGGCGAACGCCGCCGTGTTCGCGACGCCCATGTGGCCGGAGACGTGCTGGAGCCAGACGGGCCGGCCGCCGGCCGCCCGGTCGAGCGCCTCGCGGCTCGGATGCAGCCCGCCCAGCTTGTTCTGGTCGTAGCCCGCTCCCTTGACCCACGCGTCCGGCGGCAGGCCCGCGGCGCGCTCGGCGACCTTCGCGTACAGCTCGTCGAGCGTCCGCACCTGGCCGTCGCGCAGGTCCAGCTCGCGCAGCCGCTGGCCCCGCATGCTCAGGTGGTGGTGGGCGTCGTTGAACCCCGGCACCACCGGCGCCCCGCCGAGGTCGACGACGACCTCGGCGGTGAGCCCGTCCAGGTCCTCGTCCAGCCCGGCGATCCGCCCGGCGAACACGCCGAGCCGGGTCGCGGCGGGCCGGTCGGGGTCCAGGGTGGTGAACCGGCCGTTGACGAACAGGACGTCCAGACGCATGGTGCTTCGCTTCCCTTCGAGGTTGCCTCAGACGGCCGTGGTGACGGGCCCGGCCTTCGCCGCGACCGCGGCGCGGTGACGCAGGCCGGCGACGCACGCCATCGTCAGCAGGATGATCACGATGTACTGCGCCACGACGAGCCAGATCGATCCCGACCAGGTCAGCAGCGCCTGCGCGATGAGCGGGGTGGTGCCGCCGATCAGCGCGCCGCACAGCTGGTAGGACAGCGAGATGCCGGTGTAGCGCACCCTGGCCGGGAACGCCTCGGCGAGGAAGCCCGCCAGCGCCGCGTACGACGAGCCGCCGAACACGATGCTCAGGGCGAGGCCCAGCGTGGCCAGCGGCGCGGAACCGGTGCCGACCAGCAGGAACGTCACCGGCGTCATGACGATCAGCACGGTGAACGCCGCCAGCATGAACTTCGCGGCGCCCCAGCGCTGGCCGAGCACGGCCCCCACGGGCTGCGTGACGAACTGCACGACCGACACGACGAGCAGCACGTTCAGCATCGTGCCCTTCGCGATGCCGAGGTCGGTGGTGGCCCACGACAGGATGAAGGTGTTGGTGAAGTAGGCCGAGGCGATGCCGACGCCGCTCGCCCCGATGCCGAGCAGCACCAGCGGCCACGCCGTGCGGAGAACCTCGGCGACCGGGAGCTTGGCGACCTCCCGCTGCTCGCGCATCCGCACGAACTCCGGCGACTCCTCGACCCGCAGCCGGATGACGAGGCCGATCACGAGCAGGACGGCGGAGGCGAGGAACGGGATGCGCCAGCCGTACGACCGGAACGCGTCGTCGGGCAGCAGGCTGACCAGCGCGAACATGCCGGTGGCGAGGATCGACCCCGCAGGTGAGCCCTGCTGGGCGAACGCCGCGTAGAAGATGCGCTTGGGCCCGGCGTGCTCGGCGGCGATCAGCACGGCGCCGCCCCACTCACCGCCCACCGCGATGCCCTGCACCAGGCGGAGCGCGGCCAGCAGCGCGGGCGCGGCCATGCCGACGGACGCGTACGTGGGCAGCACGCCCACCAGGGTCGTCGCGCCGCCCATGAGGAGCAGCGTGGTGATGAGCGTGCCCTTGCGTCCGATGCGGTCGCCGAGGTGGCCGAAGACCACGCCGCCGAGCGGGCGGGCCAGGAACCCGACCCAGAACGTGGCGAAGGACGCCATGACGCCCGCCGTGGGGCTGGCCTCGGGGAAGAACAGCTTGCCGAACACCAGCGCCGAGGCCGTGCCGTAGATGTAGAAGTCGTACCACTCGATGGAGGTGCCGACGAAGGAGGCGATGCCCGCGCCGCGGGCCTTGCTCGTACTCAATTGCGTGTCACCAGGGGGACTAGGCGAAGTGATGCAGTCGGGACAGGGGCACCTCGGTGGCCGGGTCCACGTGGACCTCGGTCCGTCCACCAGGACGGGGCCGGGCTCGCGGGACACCTCGACCCGCGGGGTCGCCGTGTTGCGGCACATGTCGGCCCTGGTCAGGCCGCGCGCGCGGCGGATGGCCGCGTAACGCAGGCCCGCGGGCAGCGCCTCACGGGCGTCCGCGGAGTCCAGCGCCTCGTGGGCGACGAAGATCCGCGACAGGCGGGCCGGCGCGTCGCCGAGCCCGCCGAAGTACGGGCGGTAGACCCTGGGCTGGGTCAGCCGGGTCGAGCCCGAGCCGCTGCCGGAGACGCCCCAGGCGACGAAGCCGGCCTTGATGACGAGCTCGGGCTTGGTGCCGAACCACGCCGGGTTCCACAGCACGATGTCGGCCAGCCGCCCCGGCTGGAGGGTGCCGACCTCGTGCGCCATTCCGTGGGCCAGGGCGGGGTTCAGTGTGAGCTTGGCCAGGTAGCGCAGCACCCGTGCGTTGTCGGGCTGTGCGGCCCCCACGCGCAGCGCCTGCAGGTGGGCGAGCTGCCAGGTCCTGCGGATCGTCTCGGCGACCCGTCCCATGCCCATCGAGTCGGAGTTGACGATGCTGATGGCGCCGAGGTCGTGCAGCGCGTTCTCGGCCGCGATGGCGTGCGCCCTGATCCGGCTGCGGGTCACCTCGACGTCGCTGTCGATGTGGTGGTTCTGCCGGTGGACGGTCATCGTCATCGGGAACAGCTCGCCGACCGTGTTGGTGGTGTAGGGAATGGTCGGCGTCGTGGACGACGGCAGGATGTTCGGCTCGGAGAGGATCTGGAGCAGGTCGGGATGGCCGCCGCCGCCCTCCACGTGGTAGGCGTGGACCGTGCGGCCCCGGGTGGCGGCGACCGTGTCGGTCAGGTAGCCCGACTCGTTCATCGAGTCGGTGTGCAGCGCGACCGGCAGGTCCGCCTGCTCGGCGACCCCGAGGCAGGTGTCCACGATCCGGGGGGTCGCGCCGAAGTCCTCATGGATCTTGAAACCCCGGCGCCGGCGAGCACGGCCTCCTCCAGCAGCCTGGGCGAGCTGGAGGAGCCGCGGGCGAGGAAGGCGACGTTCATGGGGGTGCCCCGCCAGGCGCTCATCAGCGTGTGCAGGTTGTGCGCGGGGTTGCAGCCCACGTCCCAGACGCCACCGAGGCCCATGCCCACGACGGTCGTCACGCCGGAGGCGAGCGCCGCCGGCGCGATCTCGGGCGAGGACAGGTGCACGTGCGAGTCGATGACGCCCGGTGTCGCGATGAGGCCCTCGCCGGTGACGATCGCCGTGTGGGAGTCGATCGCGAAGTCCCCGTCGCCGGTGTTCACAGCGCCGACGCTGACGACCCGGCCGTCCTTGACGCCGATGGCCGTCTTGCGCACCCCGAGCACCGGGTCGAGCAGCACGACGTTGGTGACGACCAGGTCGAGCGCCGACTCCCGGTCGGCGCGCGGGGAGGCCAGCAGCCCGTCCCGCAGCGTCTTGCCGCATCCGCCGAGCAGCTCGTCGCCGTACGGCGTGTCGTCGTGCTCGACCTCGATCCACAGGCAGGTGTCGCCGAGCCGTACGCGGTCGCCCGTGGTCGGGCCGTAGATCCTCGCGTAGGTCTCCCTCGGGACGGTCGTCACGCCTTCACCACCTCCACGATCCGCTCTGCTCCCGGGGGGAAGGCGAGCGCGGTGCCCGCCGGGATGTCCAGGCGCATGCCCTCCGCCTGCGCCCGGTCGAAGGACAGGGCGGGGTTGACCTGGTCGAGCGGGAAGTGCGAGGAGACGTAGACCGTCTGCCCGCCCTCGTTGCGCACGGTGATCCGCCCCCGGTCGCGCCCCGCGTTGAGGCACAGCTCGCCGTCGGCGACCTCCACCGCGCCGGGGCCGCGCCCGTCTCCCACGCCGAAGGGGGTGTCGACGCAGACCAGGGCCGTGCCGTTGGGGAACAGCGCCTCGACCTGCACCTGCGGCACCAGGTCGGGCACGCCCTCCATCACGTCGTCCGCGGTGAGCAGCGACCGCGCCGCCGCCACGACCTCCTCCAGGGACGCGCCGTCCCAGGCGCGTTCGAGGATCTCGTCGCAGAGCAGGGCGATGGCCTCGGGGGCGTTGAGCCGCCGGCCCCGGGCCCGGCGCCGCCGCGCCAGTTCCGCGACCGTGAAGAGGGTGAGCCGCTCCTGCTCGCGAGGCGTCAGGTGCACAGTCCGCCCTCGCTTTCGTCTCCGCTCAATGGCCCGTCCTTGCGGGCGAGTCAACCGTAGGCGCAGGCCAGGGGCTTGCCCAACGGCATTCCGTCGCGAAAATCGGCGGCTAGATTGTGCAGATGAACATTCCCCCACCGGCCCCGGTGACCGAGCTCGCGCTGCGCTGCCTCGACGACATCGACGACATCGTCGACGAGTGGCTGGCCCAGGTCGAGCTCATCGATCCGTACGGGTCACCCGACCCGCCGGTCTCCCGGGACGAGCTGCGGGGAACGGCGCTGACCGGGCTGGACATGCTGCTGCGGCACATCGCCACGGGATCGGTCGCCCCCGGCATGGCCGGGCTGTCCGAGCGCGTCGGGGAGCGCAGGGCCGGCCAGGGGGTGCCGCTGGAGTCGCTGCTGGCCGCCGCACGGCTCGACGCCCGGGTGCTCTGGCACGCCATGAACGCGCGGGCGACGCCGGAGGCGCTGCCCGGCCTGATCACCGGGGCCCACCTGGTCTGGGAGGCGGTGGAGCAGCACGTGACCGGGCTGATGACGGGCTACCAGCGGGCGGTGCTGGAGATGGGGCGGCAGCGGGAGGACCAGCGCAGGGCCTGGTTCACCCGGCTCATGGACAACCAGGGCCGCAACCCCGACGTGGTGCGCGACGCCGGCCGGGTCCTCGGGTTCGACCCGGCGCAGCCGCTCCTCGCCGTGGTCGCCCACCCCACGGACGGGGCGGCGCTGCGCGCGGCGGCGGCGGGGATGGCCGCCGGCGGGGGTGCACTGTTACCGGCACGAGTCGCCGACCGGCGACGTGCTGATCGTGCAGCCGCCGGCCCGGACCGCCGATCCGCCGCGCCCGGTCCTCGCCGCGCTCGCGGGGGTGCGCTGCGGCGTCTCCCCCGTCGTCGCCGGCCTGTCGCAGGCGCCCCGTGCCGTACGGCTGGCCTCGGCCGCCGCGGGGGCGTCGCGGGCCGGTGCGGGGCCGCGGCGGCTGGAGGACGCCTGGCTGGACGTCTTCGTCGCCGGCAGCCGGGAACTCGCGGCCGAGCTCGCGCACCAGGTGCTCGGCCCGCTGTCCGCCCTGGGCGAGGCGGAGGGCGAGCGGCTGCTGGAGACCGTGCGGACCCATCTGGCCGGCTCAGGCTCGGTCGCCGACACGGCCACGGCCCTCTACTGCCACCGCAACACCGTGCAGCACCGCTTCGCGCGCTTCCGCGAGCTCACCGGCCGGGACGTGCGCGTCCCCGAGGACGCCGCCGTCGTCGCCCTCGCGTTACGCGCCGCCGACGCACTCTCCTAGACGCGCTGTCCTAGTGCCCCTCCCGCCAATCTTTGCCCCGTCGCGTCGCCCAGAGCGGCACCTCGCTTCGTTGTCGTCGTCGCCCATAGCTCCGCTACGAGCTCCTCCTCCGCCTTGCGATGCACCACTCTGGACACCGCTCCGTCCGGGCAAATCTTGTCGGTCACGGCACTAGAGCCTGCGGTCTTCCATCTCCCAGATGTGGTCGATGACGTGCCAGATGATGCGGCGGGCGGCGTATCGGACGGGCCAGCCGGCGCCGTCGGCGGGAAAGGCCTCCGCGGGCCGCTCGAGCACCCGCGCGATGTCCTCGCGCATGGCGGTCAGGCCGGCCTCGTCCTTGAAGGGCTTGTGCCGCACCCCGATCTTCCTGGCGTACGCGCGCTCGGCCTCCACGACGTGGGCGACCATCTTGTCCCTGTCCCTGCCGCCGCCCCTGGGGCCCTTGCGCAGCTCCTCGGGGGACGCCGCGGCCACCTCGGCGAACACCGCCCAGGCCGCCCGGGCGAGGGCGACGGCACGGGCGGCCTCCGGCGCGCCCACCGGCTCCCGGTCGAAGTCCGGAATGGCGGAGATCGCGCCGAAGTCCGTCGTTCTGTCGCCCTGCACGCGCCCGACGATCGCCGGGTCCCCCGGCGCGAACTGCAGCCCCGCGCGCTCGGCGATCACCCGGAAGCGCGGGGTGTAGTCCACCAGAGTGTCGAGCGCGGCCTCCTCCGTCCTGCCGATGCGGCACCAGCCGGGCCAGTCGATCGAGCAGGCGAAGACCTTCTTGGGGCCGATTTCCAGGTAGACGCGATGGTTCATGCCGGTCAGCATGGCACCCGTACCTGACAGGCCACGTCAGGTTCAGACCAGGTCGATGAGGTCGGCCACGGAGTTGACCACCTGGGTGGGCCGGAACGGATACCGGTCGATCTGGTCCTTCTGCGTGACACCGGTGAGCACCAGGATCGTGTGCAGGCCGGCCTCGATGCCGCAGACGACGTCGGTGTCCATGCGGTCGCCGATCATCGCGGTGGTCTCGCTGTGCGCGTCGATCCGGTTGAGCGCGCTGCGCATCATCATCGGGTTCGGCTTGCCGACGAAGTACGGCTCCACGCCGGTCGCCTTGGTGATCATCGCGGCGACCGCGCCGCAGGCCGGCAGCGAGCCCTCGGTCGAGGGGCCGATCGGGTCGGGGTTGGTCGCGATGAAGCGGGCGCCGTTGTCGATCAGCCGGATCGCCCGCGTTATCGACGTGAAGCTGTAGGTGCGGGTCTCGCCCAGCACCACGTAGTCGGGGTCGAGGTCGGTCAGCACGTAGCCGACCTCGTGCAGGGCCGTGGTCAGCCCCGCCTCGCCGATCACGTACGCCGAGCCCTCGGGCCGCTGGTCGGCGAGGAACTTGGCGGTGGCCAGCGCGGAGGTCCAGATCGCCTCGGGCGGCACCTCCAGCCCGGCCGCGCGCAACCGTACGGACAGGTCGCGGGGGGTGTAGATCGAGTTGTTCGTCAGGACGAGAAACCGCTTCCCCGACTCCTTCAGCCGCCTGATGAACTCGTCGGCACCCGGCACCGGCTGCCCCTCGTGGACCAGCACCCCGTCCATGTCGGACAGCCACGACTCGATGGGCTTTCGCTCGCTCATGTGTCCAAGCATGGCAGTTGACTTCCTCCCGGCCCTAATGGACCGGGATTCCCGCCCTCACGGGCTGGGCTTCCTGCTTCACCGCCGACCGCCGAAGGGAGGACCCTTGCGGACTCACGTCAGCTCCACAGGCAGACACCGCTCGACCAGCGGCCAGGATGTTCTTGGCGGCGTTGACGTCCCGGTCGTGCCGGGTGCCGCAACCCGGGCACGTCCAGTGCCGGGTGGAAAGGCTGAGGGTGGCGAGCAGGTGCCCGCACGCCGAGCAGATCTTGGACGAGGGGTACCAGCGGTCGATCACGACCAGGCGCCGCCCGCAGCGCCGGGTTTTGTACTCCAGTTGGCGACGGAACTCGCCCCACCCGCAGTTCGAGATCGCCCGCGCGAGGGACCGGTTACGGACCATGCCGCGCACGTTGAGGTCCTCGATCACGATCAGGTCGTGGT
>NZ_MWJN01000113.1:0-29117 GCF_002027145.1 Microbispora sp. GKU 823
GCGGCGGCGCGGACGCCGTGGTGGCGCTCGACACCACCGACGTCGCCGCGCTGGCCGCCCGCTTCGCCGAGGCCTGCGACGGGCCCGCCGACCTCGTGCTCGACCCGCTCTTCGGCCCGGCGGCGGCCGCCGCGGCCCGTGCCCTGCGCCAGGGAGGCCGGTGGGTCAACCTCGGCTCGTCGGCGGACGAGACCTGCCCGATCGACTCCTCCACACTGCGCAGCAGATCGCTGCGGCTGCTGGGATACACCAACAACGAGCTGACCCCCGAGCAGCGGGCCGCCTCGATCGTCTTCGTCGCCCAGCAGGCGGCGCGGGGGCGGCTGGCCGTCGCCTGCGAGAGGGTCCCGCTGGAGGAGGCCGGGGCCGCCTGGCGGCGTCAGGCGGCCGGAACCGCCTCCGGCAGGATCGTCCTGACCCCCGGGACGGCCTCCTAGGAGCCCGTGACCCGCGGATTCCTACGCCGGTTCCTAGGAGGCGTGACCTGCGGGACCGACTCGTAGAGCGCCCAGTCGGCGCTGATCGCGCCGGCGGTCTTCAGCAGCAGCGGCAGATACTCCTCGGTCAGCTTCTCCAGCGAGGTCTCGGCGGCGTGGCTGTTGACGTTCACGGCCGCGATGACGGTGCCGGAGCCGTCGCGCAGCGGCGCGGCCACCGACCGGATCCCGAGGGCGAGCTGCTCGTCGGTCAGCGCCCAGCCCTTGGCCCGCACCTCGCGCAGCATGGCGTCGCGCTCCCGCGGATCGGGCCGCCACCGCGGCTCGATGCCCGACCGGCTCGGCTCGGCCAGCACCCGCTCCAGCTCGTCCGGCCGCAGCGCGGCCAGCAGCACCTTGCCCAGAGACGTCTGCAGCGCGGGGAACCGCGTCCCGATCTGCACCGAGAGGGCGACGATCTTGGGCACGGCCACCCGGGCGACGTACACGATGTCGGACCCGTCGAGCTGGGCGATGGACGACGACTCGTGCGTCTGGGCGACCAGCCGTTCCAGGTGCGGCCGGGCCACCTCCCACAGGCCCATCGAGCGGACGTAGGAGACGCCGAGTTCGAGCACCCGCGGGGTCAGGGCGAAGCCGCCCTGCGCCGAGCGGGCGTACCCCAGCTCCTGCAGCGTGAGCAGGATGCGCCGCGCGGTGGGCCGGGCCAGACCGGTCGCCGCCGCCACCTCGGTCAGGGACATCACCGGGCGCGCCGGCTGGAACGCCCTGATGACATCGAGGCCGCGCGCGAGCGCCTCGATGAAGTCAGGTCCGGTGTCGCCTCGTGCCATGAACGCCTCTTCCGCTCGAACTCGCCGAGTCAACTTTAGACCCTGCTCGCGGTTGGCTGTCCGCCTGTCGGCGGCCCGCGTAGCGCGAGATGCCCAGCTTCACATCGCCGTAACGCGGCGGTCGGCGGCGACACGCCTCAGAGGTGACCGCTGAGCGGACCTCTGTCCGCGCTGACGACGCCATGACAGGACGGGGAAAAGTGTGCCCGGGGACCATGTCGGGAGGACGGCCGGAGTCCTACCGTGCGCGGAAAGGATCGGTGCCCAGGTCATCCGAGGAGCCCCCATGGTCACGTCCTTCCCCGCCCGGCCGCCGCGAGCGGCCCGAACCCTCGCGATCCTCCTGCTCGTCCTGGCCGGCCTGCTCGGCACGGCCCTGATCACCCCGCCCGCGCGGCCGCCTCGCTGGTGCAGGTCGGCTCGTTCGGATCCAACCCCGGCAACCTGGCGATGTACGCCTACCGTCCGGACGGCCTGCCCGGCGGCCGGCCGCTCGTGGTGCTCCTGCACGGCTGCACGCAGAACGCGAGCGGCTACTTCGCCGACTCGGGGTGGCGCAAGTACGCCGACCAGTGGGGCTTCGCCCTGGTGCTGCCGCAGACCTCCAGCGCCAACAACTCGTCGAGCTGCTTCAACTGGTTCCAGACCGGCGACACCACGAGGGGGCAGGGCGAGGCCGCGTCCATCCGCGCCATGGTCGCGTACGCGGTCGCCAACTACGGGACCGATCCCTCACGGGTCTACGTGTCCGGCTTGTCGGCGGGCGGGGCGATGTCCGCCGTCATGCTGGCGACGTACCCGGACGTGTTCGCCGCCGGATCGATCGCCGCCGGCCTCGCCTACCGCTGCGCGAGCAGCCTGACCGAGGCGTCCGGCTGCCAGTACGGCCCGACGAGCAGGACCCCGCAGCAGTGGGGTGACCTGGTGCGCAACGCCTACCCCGGCTACGCGGGGCCGTACCCGCGGGTGGCCGTCTGGCAGGGCCAGTCCGACTACACGGTCGTCCCCGCCAACGGCGCCCAGTTGCGCGACCAGTGGACGAACGTGCGGGGCGTCTCCCAGACCCCCACCTCCACCCGGTCGCTCACCGGCGGCACCACGCTCAAGGTGTACGGCGGCGACGACGTGCGCCTCTACGAGATCAGCGGCATGGGCCACGGCCTTCCTGTCGATCCCGGCGGCGCCGCCGACCAGTGCGGCGCCACCGCGGCGTACTTCCTCGACACGATCTGCTCGGCCTACCACGACGCCCTCTTCTTCGGCCTCGACGGCGGCGCCCAGCCCAGCCCCACCGCCACGCCCACCGTCACGCCCAGCCCCTCGCCCAGTGCCACACCCACTGCCCCGCCGACGGGCACCTGCGTACGGGCCAGCAACTACGCCCACACCACGGCGGGACGGGCGTACCAGTCCGGCGGCTACACCTACGCGAAGGGCTCGAACGACGCGATGGGCCTGTGGAACACCTTCACCACGCACGCGCTGCGCCAGACCGGCCCGGACTACTGGGTGCTCGCCGACGGCCAGTGCTGACCGGCCCCGCTCAGATCACGTTCAGGGCTGACGGGAAGGTTCCGCGGGACGGGGTACGACAAGCCGACGGGGCGGCGGCTGCCCGGGGATGGTCGCCGCCATCGGCACTGCGGGCAGGGCGGCGGGACCGAGGAGGTGTTGGCCGATGAGGGGACGTGTTCTGCCGGTGGCCCTGCTGACGGCCGATCTGCTGGTCGGCGTGGCCGGCGCGTACGGCTCCGCCGCCTGGGCCGGGACGGCTTCTTCGCCGCCCGCGCTCACCGCGTTCACCGCGCTGGCCGGGCCTGCCGCTACGACGCCGGCGGCCGACCACAACGACCAGGACGTCATGTTCGCCCGGATGATGATCCCGCATCATCGTCAGGCGGTGGAGATGGGGAGGCTGGCCGAGGGCCGCGCGGCGGATCCCCGGGTCGCGCGGCTCGCCCGGCGGATCGAGGCCGCGCAGGCTCCCGAGATCCGGACGATGAGCGGCTGGCTCACGGCCTGGGGCGAGCCGGCGCCCGGCGGGAGCCCCGGGCCGGCGCACCACGCCATGCCCGGAATGATGTCCCCCGAGGACATGCGGCGTCTCGAACGGCTGTCAGGACGCGCCTTCGACCGGGCCTTCCTCACGATGATGATCCGGCACCACGAAGGCGCCGTCGCCATGGCGCGCGACGAACTGCGCACCGGGGTCTACGAGCCGGCCCGGCGGATGGCGGCGTCCATCGTCTCCAGCCAGTCGGCCGAGATCAGGGAGATGAAGAGCCTCCTGGGATGAGGCCGCCGCGATGGCCGGAGCCGGCAACGCGACACCCGCAGATCCGGGAAGGCGGCGGGAGGTCACCCACGCTTGCGGTGCCGTCCGCCGGACGTCGCCGCCGCGGCCTTGAACCGCAGTCCGGTCACGGCGGTGGAGACCACCGCGAACAGCAGACCGGCCGGCAGGACGGCGTCGCCGGGCGACCACACGAGGTCGAGCGACTGCCCCTGGGTGGCCGCCATGTTCCTGGTGGTGGGCCCCGCGCCCTGAACGCTCGCATGCACGGCCGCCACGGGCTGGATCGTCACCGGCGCCTTCGGCGTCACCTTGACCTTGCGCGGCAGGCCGTACCCGACGATCTTGCTTTTGTCGCGCACCTTGCGCTTGAGCCACACGCCGTCGACGTTGCCCTCGATCGTGTGGACCTTCCCGCCGACGACCTTCTCGACGATGCCGACGTGGTCGATGTCGCGGATCTTCTTCGACCCCGACCAGGCGAAGAAGACCACGGCGCCCGGCTCGGGCTTGCCGCTCCAGGCGTGGTGCTCCTTGAACCACTTGGCGTGCCGCGTGGTCAGCGCGAACTCGCCGACGTGGTCCTGCACCCCGGCCCGGTCCGCCGCCCAGGAGACGAACATGTCGCACCAGGGAGCGGTCGTGAAATCGGGGTCCTTGGCGACGTTGTCGGCGTACCACTTGCCGAACTTCGTGTGTTTTCCGGCTCGTTCGCGGTAGCCCAGTTCGGGGCGGACGGCGTCGAGCAGCTGTCGAGCAATCGGATCGGTGGAAATCGGAGGCTCCTCATGGCGCGCTTCGAGACATGACGAACCGGCCCGCGGGGCGTGACGGCATGACGGCATGACCGGCCGGGGACACGGCCGCGGCGGGGCGGAATCAGAAACGGGAGATGTGGCAGCCCGTCACGGGCGCGCCATCACCCCGGAAGCCTGGAGACGTTCCAGGGCGGGCATGTGGTCCGGCGACGCGACGCGGACCGGGTGGGCAGGTGGAGCCGACACTCCACGCGCTCTCCTCTCCTTGGCCGCCTACCGGGTTAGCTGACGGGTTCGGGCCAGGAGTAGCCCTACCGGATGGTCCGGATTCACCCCAAGAGACGTGGGTCCCCGGTTCCCGGGATCGATGACTTCCGGGATTCGGCGGTCGCCGGTCGTCCTCGGGTTGAGGACCGCACACCGGCGAGACATCGGGAAGCTTAGTAGATAACAAGTGTGACACGACCAAAAACCCGGCAAAGGGCATCATTCTGGTCGCAGCCGTTCCGTGCTTCCGCAGGTCCTCACGGTCGCGGGCCGCCCGCGGTGAGATACGCCACACAGCGTCGTACGGCACATGCGCCCACACACTCGGCAAGGGGTCAGAGGCGGCAAGGATGCCGCTGTTGAACACCCCGCCCGCGATGACGGCGACGCCGCGCCGCTCGCCGGCCGCGGCACTGCCGTATTCATCGGATCATTACCGGGCGGCTAGCTTAGTTAGCCAAGCTAACTGCTGGTCGCCACAGGGAAAAGGGACTTTCTTATGACGGACGCGATGTGGGCCGGTACGGTCGCCGTGACCGGGCACGAAGGGGCCGAACTCGAAGCGTACGCGGCCCGGCCGCTCGGCTCCGGCCCCTACGGCGGGGTCGTGGTCATCCACCACCTGCCCGGCTACGACGAGGCCACCAAGGAGATCGTCCGCAGGTTCGCCGCGCACGGCTACGCGGCGATCTGCCCCAACCTGTACTCCCGGGAGGGCGCCGGGGTCAGCCCGGACGACCAGGCCGCCGCGGCCCGGGCCAAGGGGGGCGTCCCCGACGAGCAGCTCGTCGGGGACGTCGCCGGCGCCGCGGCGTACCTCAAGGGCCTGGAGCACGCCAACGGCAAGATCGGAGTGATCGGCTACTGCTCGGGTGGGCGGCAGACGTTCCTGGCCGCCTGCTCGCTCCGGATCGACGCGGCCGTCGACTGTTACGGGGCCTTCGTGGTCACCGCGCCGCCCGCCGAATCCCCGCTCAAGGCCGAACCGCTGATCTCCCGGGCCGGCGACCTGTCCTGCCCGCTGCTCGGGCTCTTCGGCGCGGACGACAGGTTCCCCTCGCCGGACGAGGTGGCAGTGCTCTCCGCGGAGCTGGACAAACTCGGCAAGGAACACGAGTTCCACGTCTTCCCCGACGCCGGGCACGGGTTCTTCTCCGTGGACCGCCCCGCGTACCGGCCCGCCGCCGCGGTGGAGGGCTGGAAGAAGGTCTTCGGTTTCTTCAGCCGCCACCTCGCCGCCTGAGGAGAACAGGGATGTGCACCTATCTCACCGAGAAGATCCGGATCGACGGCGCCGCCAAGGGGGCGTCGGGCTGGTTCACGGTCACCGACGGCATGGTCTACGTCGACCATCCTTACCACGCGTGCCAGGAGCACACGGTGAACATCGACCTCACCAACCCGGCCGAGGGCCCGTCGGCCCGGGTCGCGATCGAGCTCACCGAGGAGGCGGCGCTCGCCCTGGTCGAGGCCATCCACAAGGCCCTGGCCGCGGCGCCGCCCGGGCTCGCGTCGGCCACCCGCCGGTCCCTTCCCGCCTGATCCCGCCTCGTCGCCGCCGCGCGGCGCCGCCCAGGGTGAGGGCAGGGCGCGGACGGCCGGCGGTCCGCGGTCGTCAGGCTTCGAGCGACATGTACAGGCGAGTGCCCCCTGGCCGGAAGCCCACGCGTTCGTAGACCCGGCGCGATCCCTCGCCGCCGTACTCCAGCCACACCGACCGTGCTCCCCTGGCGAGCATCGTCTCGGCGAGCGTGGCGGTGACCGCGGCGGCGATGCCCCGTCCGCGGAAGCCGGGGCGGGTGCCGACCCCGGCGAGTTCCGACGTCTCCACGGCCGGAGCGGAGCACATGGCCGCCCCGGCGCAGCCGCCGCCGGGCGCCCGGACGAACCGGACCGCGCCGCCGTTCTCCTCCGTACGGCGCAGCCGGGCCGCGCCCTCCGGCGACGCGGCGAACTCGCCGCCGAACGCCTCGGACAGGGCGGCGTCGATCGCCACGTAGTCCTCGTCCGTGGCCGGCGCCTCCACAGGGAGGACGGCCGGCGGCGGCGTCAGCGTGGCCGGGGTGCAGACGAGATAGTCGTGCACCGCCTCGACGGTGAACCCCGCCTCGCGGAGCGCGGGCTCCACGGCGGGCGCGGCGTCCGGGGCGAACTCGAGCCGGGGCTTGAGCCCGCGCTCGCGGAACGCCCGATCAGCGCCGCGACGTCCCGTCCGCCCAGCCTGGCGCCGGGCAGGGGTGTCGCGTAGTTGACGTACGGGCTGGTGGTGCCGGGCTCGACGCCGAGGACGAAGCCCCCGATCTCGACGACTTCGGGACGGCGGCGAAGGTTGGCCACGGCGAAACTCTGGACATCGATGCCCACGGTGATATCGACCTCACGAACGACAAGGTGGAGCGGTTCGCCCATCGCTCGGCGCGGAGGGGTGAACTCGCACGGGAAAGCCATCCCGGACGGGGATGGAGAAGGTGCACAGGGCACCGTCACGTGGGGCCGCCGTGAGACGGTGAGGGCAGTGAACCGATGACGCGGGAGGCGTACCGGTCAGTGCCGACGGCGGCCACTGTGGGACGCCGAGAACATAGGCTTCGTTCCTTCGCTGTGATCTGTGTGAAGCGCGCTCACTTTCCCACGCGGGTCCGTGAGCGCGCAAACGGTTATCTCCGGCGGGGTCAGCGCGCCGCCGGGGCGAGCATGCCGACGAGGTCGCAGGCGTCGAGTGAGCGGATCAGGGCGGGGTCGAGACGGGCAGGATGCAGGGCGTAGACCTGTGCCCCCTCGCTCACCCGCACGTCGTCCTCCAGCACCACGGCGAGACCCGCTTCCGCCGCGCCGGCCTCCGCAGCGGGGCCGGCCGCGTGCCGTACGCCGAGGCGGGACGCGAAGGCGGCGGCGTCTTCGCCGGGACGACGCGCGTGCCGGCTCACGGCGCCGTCGCGGTGCCGTACGACGACCTCGCGGGCGCGGGCGGCGGCGTGCCAGCAGGCGACCTCCCACAGGGTGACGCGCTCGCCGAGGCCGTAGGCGTCCTCGGCCGCCGCGCCCAGACGGGCGATTTGCTCCTCGTGTTCGTACACGTCGTGGAACCCGGCGAACGCGGACACGTTGAGGTCCACCCAGCGCATCGTGCGCGACCAGAGGTCGGCGACGAGCGGGACGAGGATCTTGGCCGGGCCGGTCAGGTCGAAGCGCTGCCGTACGGCGAGCGGGTCGAACAGGCCGTCCGGATCGTCCATGAATCCGGCGAAACCGCGGGCCAGTTCGTCGAACGGCACGTCGTTGTAACTGAACACGATGGGCACCACGTACCGGCCGCCGGTCGCGCGCAGCGCGGCCACGTCGAGATCCACGAACTCCGACGCGCCCAGCGGCTCGGGCGCGGAGGTCAGATCCCCGGAGTGGACGGCGGCGCTCGCGCCGAGCCGCAGGTTCGTGTAGTCGCACAGCCCGACGAACTCCCACCGCGCGTCGAACACCGCCACCGACAGGTCCAGGTCGACCACGCGATCCGAGGGCTCCGCCCAATGCAGGAACAGCCGGATGCGCTCGCCGCGCGGTAGCGGCCGGACGCTGCCGCGCGGCAGCCGTACCAGCGAGGCCGAGGCGGACCGCTCGGCCTCCGGCGCGAGCAGGTCGTCCAGCTCCTCGTCCAGCAGCGCGGTCCCGACGGGCGGCAGCGCGGCGGCCCGGCGCAGCATCTCGCCGGTCAGTACGGCGGTCAGGGCGGCCACGGTCTCGGGGGCAAGCTTCTCGCGGGTGTCGGGGCTCGGCCCAGATCCGCGCCGCTCCCCCGCGCGGGAGGAACATGCGGGTCCCGCCCGGTGGCGTACGCAACTGCCCCAGGGTGGCGATCAGCACGGCGGGGGAGACGTGCGGCGCGGCGGCGCGCAGGGCCTCGGCCAGATCGGCGGCGGGCAGGCGGCGGGCGAGATCGGCGGTGCGCCGCAGCAGCTCTCCCGGCCGGCGCGCGAGCAGGGCGAGTGCCTCGCGGGGATCTGTCCGCAGCGCGGCCTCGAACCGCCCCGCGAAGGTGCGGGCGCGCAGCCGTACGCCGTCGAACGACAGCAGGTCCCCGTGGGCCGCCGCGCGCTCCAGCAGGACGTCCGCCATCGGCGTGCCTTCCGGCAGCGGGGTGCCGCGCAGCACGGCGAACGCCAGGGCCGCGTCCGGGTGGCGCCGGTGGAACTCGTGCGGGTGCAGCACCTCCGCCATATGCCGCCACTACGCCGGGTAGCGGTGCAGGTCCTCGATCAAATACGGCAGCGCCTGCCGGTCCAGCACGGCGAGCAGCGCGCGACGCACCGGCCGGGGCAGGCTCGTGCGGCGCGGGAGGCGGGCGCGCAACCCGGGGTCGCCGCCCATGAGTGCGTGGAGCAGCCGCAGCACGTCGGTCGCCGTGTCGGCGTGCCGGGTGAGCAGGCCCAGGTCGCCGTGCCGTACGGCCGAGGCCAGGACGACGGCGCGGGTCTCGCGGGCCGGGATCCGCTCGGGGAGCCAGCCGGCCGACTCGGGCCAGAAGCGATCGACGATCTCGGCCACGACCGCCCTGTCCTCCGCGCGCGGCGCCGCCTGCCGGGACAGCAGCGGACCCAGCAGGTCGCGGGCCCGGGCGGCCGGATCGTCGCACAGCCCGAGCAGGGTCAGTGTCTCCGGCACCCGGCCGTTCCACCTGACGGCCGGGGCGTAGACGTCGTCGGCCGGGCGCAGGAAGGGATCACCGGGGTCGATCCGGCGGTGGCAGATCGGGCAGGCGCTGTAGTCCGCGCCGTCCCAGCACGCGCGGCAGACCAGGTGCGCACACGGGGACACCGGGTGGACGGCGGCCATCTCCCCGCACAGCACGCACGGCTGCTCCGGCCGCTGGAGCAGCACGGAGAACACCCTGCGGACGAACAGGTCCACCGTGTCGGCGGGGACCGACTCCGGGAAGCGGCGGAACAGCGGCGCGTGCACGACGCGCCCGCCCAGCTGGGCCGACAGGGCGGAGACCAGTCTGCGGCCCGCCTGCCCCAGCTCCCCGGCGTCCAGCTCGGCCAGCCGGACCCGCAGCGGCGCGCTCAGCACGTGCCCGAGCTGGAGCAGGTCCGCCTCCAGCGCGACCACCCCGTCGGCAACGGTGGCGAGAGGCCGGCTCAGGCGGGACGAGCGCGACGAACGGCCCGAGCCCTCAGGGCCCGGGACGGCTTCCCGCTCGACGGCGGAAACGAGAAGGTCGGGGGCGACCAGCCGCTGCCGCAGCAGCAGCTCCGCCAGCCGGTCCACGGGCATCCTCCCTGCGTACGAGCGATCGGACAGGCACCGGAAAAGTGAGACGGGGCGGAGAACGGACGCGCTAAAGCGATTTCGAAGATCGAGAAGGAAGCACGTCCAGGAGCCGCCCCTTGGCCCGCCACCCTAGCCCGCCACCCGATCTTGTGTCGTCCCCTTTTCGCGCTGTGCAGCGGACAAATGGAGTTCCGCTGGTGGCCTGCAAGACAGCAGAGCGCAGAGGGGGGCACGACGCGACACGCTACCGCCCGCCACCGACATCCGGCGGCGGGCCGTGACGCGGCGGCTCAGCCCTGGCCGGCGGGCTCCGTGCCGATGGGCTCCGGCGTGACGGGCCCTGGGGTGACGGGCTCTGTGTCGGAGGGCCGTTCGGGGGCGAGCGTGCGCAGGCCGACGAGGAAGATCTCCAGCGCGGTCTCGAACTGGGGGACCGTGACGGGCGGCAGGTGGGGGGCGCACTCGGCGAGCCGCGGATAGCGCTCCCGGCTCTGCGCCGCGTAGACCAGCGGCGCCCCGGCGTCGCCCTCGCGCACCTCCGGCGGAAGCATCACGAACGACGCCTCGAAGGCCGCCCAGGCCAGGACGTGGTCGCCGAGAGCGCGCTCGTACCGTGCGGCCTCCGGCGGTTCGAAGCCCCCCCTGGCGCAGCGCGTCGAGCAGCACCTCGATGGCGTTTATCTCGGCCTCGCGCCGGGTCGACCGGCTGGCCGCCAGCACCGCGGCCTGGGGGTGGCCGGCGAAGGCCCGGTAGACGCGCATGGCCGCGTCCCGCAGCGTGTCCAGCCAGTCCTCCCCGGGGGCGAACCCGGCCAGCGCCTCCTCGTACAGCCGGTCGGCCAGCGCCCGCACGAGGTCGTCCTTGTCCCGGAAGTGCCGGTAGACCGCCGTCGCGTCCACGCCGAGACGCCGGCCGATGTTGCGGAACGTCAGGGCGCCCGGGCCGCCGCTTTCGACGAGTTCGAGACAGGCGGTGACGATCAGCTCCTGGGAGAGCGCGACGGTACGGCGTGGGGGCATGAGCACATTCTCCTCAGTGAGACGTGATCGTCGCGACACATTCTTCACAACACAAGAAGCGTTGTCATCACCGTTGACAACGCCGTTTACGTCGTGCTTCTCTTTCCCCACCCCATTGCGGCCCGCCCTCTGCCGAGGCCGCTCAGCTGCTCTTTCGGAGGTCGCCCATGACTTCAGCGGCGTCTCATGACGGGCTTCGGATCAAGGGAGTCACGCGCCGCTTCCCCGCACCGGAGGGCGGGATCGTCACGGCGCTCGACGACGTCTCCCTCGCGATCGAGCCCGCGGAGTTCTTCGTCCTGCTGGGCCCCTCGGGATGCGGCAAGACCACGCTCCTGCGTACGATCGCCGGTCTCGAGTACCCGGACGAGGGCGAGGTCTGGCTCGGCTCCGAGCGGCTGGACGTGCTTCCGCCGTACAAGCGCCGGGTCAACACCGTCTTCCAGAGTTACGCGCTGTTCCCCCACCTCACCGTCGCCGAGAACGTCTCCTTCGGCCTGGAGATGGAGGGGATGAGCCGCAAGGAGGCGGCCCCGCTCGTGGCCGAGGCGCTGGAACTGGTACGCCTGCCGGAGCACGGCAGGCGCAGGCCCGCCCAGCTGTCCGGCGGCCAGCAGCAGCGCGTCGCCCTCGCCCGGGCGCTCGCCAAGCGGCCCGAGGTGCTGCTGCTCGACGAGCCGCTCGCCGCGCTCGACCTCAAGCTGCGCCGTGGCATGCAGACGGAGCTGAAACGGATCCAGCAGACGACGGGGGTGACCTTCGTCTTCGTCACCCACGACCAGGAGGAGGCCATCTCGCTCGGCGACCGGCTCGCGGTGTTCCAGGAGGGCACCGTCGCGCAGGTCGGCACGCCGCAGGAGGTCTACGAGCGGCCGGCCAACAGGTTCGTCGCCGACTTCATCGGCGAGACCAGCTTCCTGTCCGCCGAGCGCACCGACGCCGGTTTCCGGCTCAGGGGCGGCGACGTGCTCCCCGCCGACAGAGTGAGCGGCGCGGGCGACACGGGCGGCGGCGGAGGCGAGGTGACGATCGCCCTGCGCCCGGAACATCTGGTGATCGGGGGTGCGGACGCCCCGCTGCACGGCGTCGTACGCGAGTCCGTCTACGTCGGCAGCGACGTGCGCGTCGGCGCCGAACTCGCCGGCGGCGAGCAGGTCGTGGTGCGGCTGCCGGTGGGCGCCGCGTTCCCCGAACCCGGCACACGGGTCGGCCTGGACGTGCTGCCGGGCCGCGGCTGGGCGGTGGCTTCGTGACGGATCCCGTGACTCCGCTCACGCCGGGGACCGCGCAGCCCCCGGCGGACGACCCGGCAGACGGCCTGGCCGCCTCGGCCGCGCCCGGGACCGCAAGGACCCGGCCGGGGCGCGCGTCCTCCTCAGGAGCCCGCCGCGTCCACCGGCCGGCCGGGCAGGGCGCCCGGTCCTCGGTGCTGCCGGGCACGCTCTTCCTGCTGGCCCTGGTCGGCGCTCCGCTGGTCATCGTCGTGGCCTACTCGTTCATGTCGCGCGGCATGTTCGGCGTGGGCGTCGCCGGGCCGTTCTCCGTCGACTCCTACGTCCGGCTGCTGTTCGACACGCAGCTCGACGGCTCGAAGATCTTCGACCCCCGCTACATCGGCGTGTTCTGGCAGTCGATCTGGCTCGCCGCGCTCACGACCGTCTGCTGCGCCGTCCTCGCCTTCCCGATGGCGGTGTGGATGGCCACCAGGTCGCCGCGCACGCGGGCGCTGCTCGTCTTCGCCGTGACGATCCCGTTCTGGACCAACACGCTCGTGCGGACGTACGCCTGGGTGCTGATCCTCAACGACAACGGGCCCGTCAGCGGCCTGCTCGGCACGCCGATCGGACTGCTCTACACGCCGTTCGCGACCGCCGTCGGGCTGGTCTACGTGTCGCTGCCGTTCATGATCCTGCCGGTCTACTCCAGCGCGGAGAAGTTCGACTTCCGCCTGGCCGAGGCGGCCTACGACCTGGGCGCCCGGCGGCTGACCGTGCTGCGGCGGGTCGTCTACCCGGCCGTACGGCCCGGGCTCGTCGCCGGGGTCGTGCTGGTCTTCATCCCGTCGCTCGGCGCGTTCCTCCAGCCGCAACTGCTGGGCGGCGGCAAGTCGCTGATGATCGGCAACCTCATCGAGCAGCAGTTCGGCGCCTCCCGCAACTGGCCGCTCGGCTCGGCCGTGGCGGTCGCCCTGCTGGTCCTCACCCTGCTGACCCTCATGGGGTTCGCGCTGGCGGGTCGCCGCGGCGGCCAGAAGGTGAGCCTGATGTGAACCGTACGCGACGCGTCGACCTGCGGCGCTTCCCCGCCTTCGGCACCGTCTCTGTCCTGCTGCTGGTCTTCCTCTACCTCCCCCTGCTCGTCGTCGTGGTGTACGCGTTCAACACCGGCAGGATCGCCACGATCTGGGAGGGCTTCAGCCTCCACTGGTTCGGCGACGTGGTGGCCAACGCCGACATCAGGAACGCGACGCTGACCTCGCTCCAGGTCGCGGCCGTCGCCACGGTCTGCTCGGTCGTGCTGGCCATCGGCATCGCCCTCGGCCTGGCCGCGCTGCGCCGTACGGCGCGGGGGGCGGTCATGCTGGTCGCCGGCGCGCCGCTGGTGCTGCCGGAGATCGTGCTCGCGGTCGCGACGCTGGCGATGTTCGCCTTCCTCGACGTGCCGCTGGGCATGACGACCGTGACCCTCGCGCACATCGCGTTCTGCGTGCCGTTCGCGCTGCTGCCGATCCGGGCCCGGCTGGCCGACATGGACCAGCGGGTGTTCGAGGCCGCCGCCGACCTCGGCGCCTCGCCCTGGCGGGTGTTCCGCCGGGTCACCCTCCCGCTGCTGGCCCCCGGCATCGTCGCCGGGGCGCTGATGGCCTTCATCGTCTCCCTCGACGACTTCCTGATCACCTTCTTCGTCGCCGGACCGGGCACCACCACGCTCCCGATCTACATCTACGGCATGCTCCGCGTCGGCATCACCCCGGCCGTCAACGCGCTGTCCACCCTGATCCTCCTCGTCTCCCTGCTCGTTCTCGCGGCGGCGTACTTCGCCGGCCGCAAGAGAGGCTGACCGCACATGGTTTCGAAGCACCGGCTCCTCCCCCTCACGGCCCTTCTCGGAGCGGGCGTGCTCGCGCTCGCCGCCTGCGGCGGCGGCTCGACCGGCGCCGCCGCCTCCGGCTCGGACTCCGGCTCCTCGGCCGGCGGATCGGCGGCGTTCCCCGCCAAGGGGAGCGGCGAGCTGAACCTCTACAACTGGACCGACTACATCTCCCCCGACCTGCTCAAGCGCTTCGAGTCCGAGACCGGGATCAAGGTGCACCTGGACACCTTCGAGTCCAACGAGGGGCTGCTGGCCAAGCTGCAGGCCGGCGGCACCGGCTACGACGTGATCGTGCCGAGCGACTACATGGTGCAGCAGATGGTCCAGCTCGGCCTGCTGCAGGAGATCGACACCGACACCTTCCCCAACGGCAAGAACATCCAGCCCGAGTTCAAGGACGTGTACTTCGACCAGGGGCGCAAGTTCACCGCCCCCTACATGCACGGCACCACGGGCATCGCGGTCGACGAGGCGAAGGTCGGCGGCAAGGTCACCAGCTGGGCGGAGTTCTTCAACCCGCCGGCCGGCGCGAGCGGCAACATGGGCATACTGAACGACTCCAACGAGGTGGTCGCCGCGGCGCTGCGCGCCGTCGGCGCCAAACCGTGCAGCGAGACGCCGGCCGACTACCAGAAGGTGCAGGCGCTGCTCTCCGGGGTCAAGGGCAAGCTCAAGGTGATCAGCTCCGACGGCCAGATCGACCGGATGACGTCGGGCGAGACCACGCTGGCCATGATGTGGAACGGCGCCTTCCACCGGGCCTCGGTGAAGAACAAGGGCATCACCTGGGTCTACCCCTCCGAGGGCTGCCGCTGTGGCAGGACAACTTCGCCGTCCCCAAGGGGGCGCGCAACGTCGACAACGCCAAGATCTTCATCAACTGGATGCTCGACCCGAAGAACGCCGCCGAGGCGACCAACTTCGTGGGCTACGCCAACGCCGTGACCGGCTCGGACGCGTACATGGACAAGGAGCTCGCGAAGGATCCGGCGATCAGCGCGCCCGCGGACAAGGCCGCGCTCGCGCAGCCCGTGCCGCCGTGCTCCCAGACCGCCCTGGATCTTTACGACAAGGTCTGGACGGACTTCAAGAGCTGAGAGGACGACGACAGATGCACGCGGACCTGCTGTTCGTGAACGGCCACGTCTTCACCGCCGACCCCGCCGCACCGCGAGCGCGGGCGGTGGCCGTACGGGACGGCCGTGTCGTCGCCGTCGGCGACGACCATGACGTACGCGACCTGCGCGGGCCCGGGACCGAGGTCGTGGACCTGGCGGGCCGGCTGCTCGCGCCCGGCTTCCAGGACGCGCACGCGCACCCGGTGATGGGCGGCCTGGAACGGCTGCGCTGCGACCTGTCCGGGATCTCCGACCGCCGGGGCTACCTGGACGCCGTCGCCGCCTACGCCGCCGCCCGCCCGGACGACGAGTGGATCACGGGCGGCGGCTGGTCGATGGACGCCTTCCCCGGCGGGACCCCGGTGAAGGAGGACCTCGACGCGATCGTGCCCGGCCGCCCGGTGTTCCTGCCCAACCGGGACCACCACAGCGCGTGGGTGAACTCGGCGGCGCTGCGCGTGGCCGGGATCACCCGCGACACCCCCGACCCGGCCAGCGGGCGCATCGAGCGCGACGCGGACGGCGAGCCGACCGGCACCCTGCACGAGGGCGCGATGGCGCTGGTCGAGCCGCACCTGCCGGAGACCTCGCACGAGGACTACGTCGAGGCCCTGCTGGTCGCCCAGGCGCACCTGCACTCGCTGGGCATCACGGCGTGGCAGGACGCGATCCTCGGCGACTACGCCGGGCACCGCGACGTCACACCCGTCTACCTCGACGTGGCCGGATCGGGGCGCCTCACCGCCCGGGTCCGGGGCGCGCTGTGGTGGGACCGCGAGCGCGGCGCCGAGCAGATCCCCGACCTGATCGGCCGCCGGACCGCCGAGGGCGGTTTCGCCGCCGCGAGCGTCAAGATCATGCTGGACGGCGTGGCGGAGAACTTCACGGCCGCCATGCACGAGCCGTACCTCGACGGGTGCGGCTGCGTCACGGGCAACCGCGGGATCGGCTTCGTGGACTACGCCGAGCTCCCCCGCTACGTGACGATGCTGGACGCCGAGGGCTTCCAGGTCCACTTCCACGCCATCGGCGACCGGGCGGTCACCGCCGCGCTCGACGCGGTCGCCGCCGCGCGCGCCGCCAACGGCCCGTCGGGCAACCGCCACCACGTCGCCCACATCCAGGTCGTCCGCCCGCAGGACGTGCCCCGGTTCGCCGAGGAGGGCGTCACCGCCAACATGCAGCCGTTCTGGGCCTGCCACGAGCCGCAGATGGACGAGCTGACCATTCCCTACCTGGGCGAGGAGCGGGCGGCGTGGCAGTACCCGTTCGGCGCCCTGCATCAGGCCGGCGCGCCGCTCGCCATGGGCAGCGACTGGCCGGTGAGCAGCCCCGACCCGATCTGGGGCATCCACGTGGCGGTCAACCGGGCCAGGGAGAGCGGCACCACGCCCTTCCTGCCGGGTCAGGCGCTCGACCTGGCGACCGCGCTCACCGCCTACACCGCGGGCTCGGCCCGGGTGAACCACCTCGACGAGACCGGGACAATCGCCCCGGGCATGCTCGCCGACCTGGTCGTCCTGGACCGCGACCCGTTCGCGCGCCCGTGGAGGAGATCGCGGCGGCCCGCGCGGCGCTCACGTACGTCGCAGGACGGCAGGTGTACGCCGCCTGACCTCCGTCGGCGCGGGCTGTGCCGTACGCCGTTCTCGGCCCAGCCCGCGCAGGCGCGGCGGCTACCACTCGCCGCCCGGTGCGCCGACCCCCCGCCGCGTGCCGCCGTGCTGGTGCTGCCGGTAGTTGGCGGCGAACGCCAGCGCGCCGAGGCCGAACAGGAAGATGATCGCCCCGGTGACCACGTTGTCCCAGATGGTCGCGGTGGTCGCCGGCCGGCCGCGGATCACCCACGGCGCGATGATCGTCCAGACGCCCAGCACCGGCGTCACCCAGCTCATGCCGTACGTGCGGCCGAAGGCGGACGCGCAGCTCATCGCGAGCGCCGCGACCGTCAGCCCGACGATCAGGTTGTTGATCGCCAGGCCGCCGAAACCGCTGAACCCCACGATCCACGGCGAGATGGCGAGGTAGAGCCCGGCGAGGAACGTCACCCCGTCCATGACCTGCGCGGGAGCGGTCGATCCCGCGCGGTCGTACGTCTGGCGCAGCTCCGTCACGTCCGGGCGGCGGGCCAGACCTGGTCGCACCATGTCGCGTCACCTCTTCTCCCAGACGGCCGGGCCGAAGACCCGGACCCCTCGCTTGCATCATCCAACGCCGCAGGTGGCGGAGGGGAGGTCGCGAGATGCGCGGGAAACAGATGGAGGACATCTGTCAGCCAGATGTTCCCGGCGCGGCCAGGGCCCGGGCCGCGTTCACGATGGAGACGTGACTGTAGGCCTGGGGGAAGTTGCCGGACTGGCGCCCCTCGCGGACGTCGTACTCCTCCGACAGCAGGCCGACGTCGTTGCGCAGGGACAGCAGGCGCTCGAACAGGCGCCGCGCCCGGTCGCGGCGGCCGATCAGCGCGAGCGCGTGGGCGAGCCAGAAGGAGCAGGCGATGAAGACGCCCTCGCCCGGCAGTTCGTCCACGTCGTCGGCCTCGGGCCGGTAGCGCAGGACGAGGCCGTCCTCCGTCAGTTCGCGGCACACCGCGTCGACGGTGCCCACCACGCGAGGGTCGTCCAGGGGCAGGAAGCCGAGCCGGGGAATGAGCAGCAGCGCGGCGTCGAGGCCCTTCGACCCGTAGAACTGGGTGAAGGTGTTGCGGTCGGGGTCGTAGCCGCGCGCGCACACGTCGCGGTGGATCTCCTCGCGCAGCGCGCGCCAGCGGCGGGCGGGGCCGTCCTGTCCCAGCTTCTCCACCGAGCGGACCATGCGGTCCGCCGCCACCCAGGCGAAGATCTTGGAGTGGACGAAGTCGCGGCGCGGGCCGCGCACCTCCCACAGCCCGTTGTCGGGCTCCCGCCACGCCCCCTCCAGATACTCCATGAGCGCGTACTGCAGGTCCCACGCCTCCACGTCCGGCCGCAGGCCCGCCTCCTTGGCCCGGTAGAGGCAGTCGATCACCTCGCCGTACACGTCGAGCTGGAACTGCCCCGAGGCGGCGTTGCCGACCCGCACCGGTCGTGATCCCTCGTATCCCGGCAGCCAGTCGACGGTCCACTCGGGTATGTGCCTGCTGCCGTCGACCGTGTACATGATCTGCAGGTCCGCGGGGTCCCCGGCGACGGCCCGCAGCAGCCAGTCGCGCCAGGCCGTCGCCTCGTCCGCGTAGCCCGCGCCCATCAGCGCCTGGAGGGTGAACGACGCGTCCCGCAGCCAGCTGTAGCGGTAGTCCCAGTTGCGCGGGCCGCCGATCTGCTCGGGCAGCGAGGTCGTGGGCGCCGCGACGATGCCGCCGGTGGGGGCGTACGTGAGGGCCTTGAGCGCGAGGAGGCTGCTGCCCACGGCCTCGCCGTACCTCCCCTGGTAGCGGCACCGGCCGAGCCACTGTTTCCACAGCCGGTCGGTGGCGGCCAGCTCCTCGGCCGCCTCCAGCCGCCGCGGCCGGCCCTGCCACGACTGCTGCCAGGTGAGGACGAACGGCACCCGGTCTCCCGCCGCGACGGTGAAGGAGGCGGTCGTCCCGCGGAGGCGGGAGTCGTGAGTGAGCCCGACGGGCGACTGGAGCCAGGCGGCGTTGGGGCCGGCGACGACGGCCAGCTCCCCCTCGCGGTGCCGCACCCAGGGGATCACGGCGCCGTATTCGAAGCGCAGCAGCAGTTCCGTACGCATCTCCACCCGGCCCCGCACGCCCTCCACGATCCGCACCAGGTCGGGCGCCTCCCCGCGTGGCGGCATGAAATCGAGGACCCGCACGCACCCGCCGGGCATGTCCCAGGTCGTCTCCAGGACCAGCGTGCCGTCGCGGTAGCGGCGCCCGGTGCACATCCCCCCGCCCGCCGGGGCCAGCAGCCAGCGTCCCGCCGACCGGCCGCCCAGGAGCGCCGCGAAGCAGGCTCCGGAGTCGAAGCGCGGCAGGCACAGCCAGTCCACCGAACCGTCGCGCCCGACCAGGGCGGCCGTGTGCATGTCGCCGATGAGCGCGTAATCCTCGATGCGCATCGTCATCCCCCGTGATCCCCGGGACCTACCCGGTCATCAGGGGACGAACCGGCGATCAGCCGAGGACGTACCGCTCGACGAACTCGTTGGCGAAGACGCCGCGCGGGTCGTAGTGGCGCGCCAGCGCCGCGAAGTCGTCCAGGCGCTCGTAGCGGGAGCGCAGGACGTCCGCGGGGAGGGTGAAGAGCTTCCCCCAATGGGGCCGCGCGTCGAACGGCGCCAGGCACTCCTCGATCGCGGTGAGCACGGGCGTCACGGCGGCGGCGTCCTTGATCCAGGTGAAGTGGAAGGCCACCGTGTCGCGGCCCTGGCTCGGGCTCAGCCACAGGTCGTCCGCGGCGATCGTGCGGATCTCGGAGATCTGCAGGACCGGGGCGATGCGGTCGCGGATCCCGTCGAGGGCGTGGAACGCCGCGGCCGCGTGCCGCCGGGGCACCATGTACTCCGCCTGGAGCTCCTCGCCACTGCTGGGGGTGAAGTCGGGCCGGAAGTGCGGCAGGCGCTCGAACCAGGGGCCGGGGACGCCCAGCTGGGCCGTGCAGTGCACCGCCGACATGCCCGGCACGGGATGCCTCGGGCCGTCGGCCGGCGTCGCCCCGAAGAAGCCGCCGCCCGGCTCGGCGCCGTAGAGCCCTCCGGCGGCCGTGGCCCCCTCCCAGGCCGCCCGCGGCGGCGTCCCCCGCGAGCCCGCTCACGGCCGCCGCCTCGGCGGGGTCCGCGCCGGCCACGCCGGCCCGCTCCTTCACCCAGACCTGGTTGATCCGGGAGGTCCGCCAGTCGGTGAACAGGCTGACGCTGTAGGCGGCGGACATGACGGCGTCGAACTGGTCGTCCAGCACCTCGGCCGGCAGGCTCTCGTACACGCGCTGCCGGACGTCGAACGACGGCACGACGTCGAGCGTCATGGCGACGACCGCGCCGAGGGCTCCCAACGCGACGACGGCCCCGGCGAACCGGTCGCCGTCCACGTCGCGGCTCAGCGTGACGAGGTCGCCGTCGGCGGTCACCATCTCGATCGCGCGTACGGAGGTGGCGAGACCGCCGTTGGCGTCGCCCGAGCCGTGGGTGCCTGTCGCGCAGGAGCCCGCCACCGAGATGTGCGGCAGGGACGCGAGGTTGGGCAGGGCGTAGCCCTTGTCGTGCAGGCGGCGGCCCAGCTCGCCGTACCGGACGCTCGCGGCGACCCGCACGGTGGACGAGGCGCCGTCGATCTCGATCTCCGGCGGCAGCGCGTCGAGCGAGATCAGCGCGCCCGGGGAGTCCGCGATGTGGTTGAAGGAGTGGCCGCTGCCCAGCACGCGGGCCTTCTCGCTCCGCGCCACCAGGGCGCGCACCTCCTCCACGGAGGAGGGCCGCTCGACCGCCGCGGCCCGGAACGCGATGTTGCCCGCCCAGTTTGTCACCATATGAGTCACAGAGGAGTTCTACCGGAACTTGGCGCTCAGACGCTCACCTGCGTGCGGTTCACCTTCCCTGTGGCGTTGCGGGGCAGGGGCTCGGTCCTGATCGTCCAGCGCGACGGCACCTTGTATCGGGCGAGGCCGGCGGCCGTGTGCTCCCGCAGCTCGCGCTCGGTCACCTCCGCGCCCGGCCTCACCACCACCACGGCGGCGACCTCCTGGCCGAGATCGTGGTGCGGCACCCCCAGCACGACGCACTCGCGCACCGCCGGATGCGCACCGATCCGGTCCTCGACCTCGGCCGGGTAGACGTTCTCCCCGCCCCGCAGGATCAGGTCGGACCGCCGGCCCGACACGTGCAGCCGGCCGTCCACGATGCGGCCGAGGTCGCCCGTGCGGAACCACCCGCCGGGGGCGCTCGCCGCCCGCGTCGCCTCGGGGTCGCCCCAGTAGCCCAGCATCATCTGCGCGCCACGCAGACAGATCTCCCCCTCGACGCCGTCGGGCACCCGCTCGCCGCCGGGCCCGCGGATCTCCACCCGCATCGTGGGCACCGGCCCGCCGACCGTGCCCGGGTCGGCCAGCAGCTCGGCGGCGGACGCGAGCGTCGCCGCCGTGGACGACTCGGTCAGGCCGTAGGTCGTCCCGAGGGCCGCGCCGGCCCGCGGCAGCACCTCCCGCAGCCGCTGCTTGAGCGCCGGGGAGGAGGGCGCGCTGTTCACCGAGACCGTGCGCAGCGAGGTCAGGTCGTACGGCGAGAGGTCGTGCTCGACCAGACGGGAGAGCATCGTCGGCACGGCGCCCCAGTTCGTCACCTGCTCCTTCTCGATGAGCCGCAGCACGCGGGCGATGTCGAAGCGGCCCAGATGCAGCACCGCGGTGTCGCCGACGGCCAGGCGCACGACGGCGAGGTTGTGCAGGGCCGCGATGTGGAAGAGCGGGGTCACCAGCAGGAAGCGCCGGCCCGCCTGCGGACGGCCCGTCTCCGCGGCGACCGCGTCGTTCAGCAGGTGGAACCAGACGGCGGCGATCACGTTGCGGTGGGAGTGGGTGGCGCCCTTCGGCCGTCCCGTCGTCCCGCTGGTGAAGAGGATGACCGCCGGGTCGTCCTCGTCCACGGCCTCCACGGGCTGCGCCGCGCCCCGATGCCGCTCGACGAGCACCGGCAGGTCGTCCTCGATCGACAGCACCGGGATGCCGGGCTCGCCGGCGAGCGCCCGGCGCGGCGCGTCGGCGACGAGGACGGCGGGCTCGGTGAGACCGAGGCCGTGAGCGATCTCCGGGGCGGCCCACATCGAGTTCATCCCGACGGCGACGGCGCCGAGCGAGGCCGCCGCCCAGAAGGTGACGATCCACTCCGGCCGGTTCGCGGCGCAGACGGCGACCCGGTCGCCCTTGCGCACGCCGTACTCGTCGCGCAGGGCCGCGGCCAGCGCACACACCGCCTCGTGGTGCCCGGCGAACGTCAGCCGGCTCTCCCCGGTCACCAGATACTCCCGGTCGCCGAAGCGGAGCGACGCGCGGAGGATCTCGCCGAGCGAACGCTGCCGGTGCGCGAAGACCTCCATCGGCTCGCCGAGCACGTCCTCGACGCGCACCTCGAAGGGAGCGCCCGGGGCGGTGAGCCGGGCCAGCGCCTCCTCGCGGGTGGTCATGTCGCTGTTCCTGCCACGGCCCGCACGCTAACCGGACCGGCCGCACGCGCGGCGCCCCGCTCCCGCTGACCGGAACCCGGCCGGGGGCGTACGGTCAGGCGCCGCGGCCGGGGAGGCTGGCGAGATACCAGTCGACGAGCTTGAGCCGCTCGTCGGCCAGCCTCGCCTCCACCTCGGCCTGGGTCTTCGGCGCGCCCAGCAGCACGTCGTCGCCGGGCCGCCAGTTGGCCGGGCAGGAGACGCCGTCGCGATCGGCCGTCTGCAGCGCGTCCACGAGCCTGAGGATCTCGGGGACCATCCGCCCCGCGTTCATCGGGTAGTAGAGGATCGCGCGGACGACGGACTCCGGGTCGATCACGAACACCGCGCGGACCGCCGCCGTCGCCGACGCGTTCGGGTGAAGCATGCCGTACGCGCGGGACACCCGCGTGTCGAGGTCGGCGATGATCGGGAAGGGGACCTTCACGCCGAGCCTGTCCTCGATCGCCCGCGTCCAGGCGAGGTGGCTGTGCACGGAGTCGACCGAGTTGCCGAGCAGGGCGACGTTCCTGGCGGCGAACTCCTCCGCCAGCTCGGCGAACGCGACGAACTCGGTGGTGCACACCGGGGTGAAGTCGGCCGGGTGGCTGAACAGCACCAGCCACCGCCCGGCGTAGTCGGCGAGCCGGACCGGCCCGTGGGTGCTCTCGGCCTCGAAGTCCGGCGCCCTGTCGCCGATGAGCGGCAGCCGGGCCGGTTCCGCCCCAGGCGTCGCCGCGGAGGTCACGGCAGAGGTCATGGTCGCTTCCTTTCCGCGTCACGCCGCCCGGAGTGGGGCCGGCCCGCGAGTGCCGTCGCGTCGCCGCGCTCGCCTCGTCGTCCAACGCGTCGTCCATCGAGCCCGTACCCGCGATGGCCGGTGGCGACCACGACCGTTTTGCCCCGATTCGGTAATGCCGCAGGTCATGAGGGTTCGTGCCGGGCGGGAATGAAGGAGGGACGGGGAAGGGGGACGCCATGCCGACGACCGGGGTCAGCCATCCGCTGTTCGCCCGCTTCTACACCTGGTTCAGCCAGGTGCTCGACCGGCACGGCATGACCGGGCAGCGTGAGGCGCTGGTGGCGGGGCTGTCCGGCCGGGTGATCGAGGTCGGCGCGGGCAACGGGCTGAACTTCGCCCACTATCCGCCGTCCGTCACCGGCGTGCTGGCCGTCGAGCCCGAACCGCGGCTGCGGGCGATCGCCCTCCACGCGGCCCGTGGAGCGCGGGTGCGAATAGAGGTCGTCGGCGGCCTGGCCGACCGGCTCCCGGCCGGGGACGGCGAGTTCGACGCGGCGGTGGTGTCGTTCGTGTTGTGCTCGCTGCCCGATCCCGCCGCCGGGCTGCGGGAGATACGCCGCGTGCTGGCCCCGGCCGGGCGGCTGCGCTTCCTCGAACATGTCCGCGCCGGGCCCACGGGCTGGGCCAGGGCGCAGGACCTGCTGGACGCGACGGTGTGGCCGTGCCTGACCGGCGGCTGCCACACGGGCCGCGACAGCGTGGCGGCGATCGAGGCGGCCGGATTCACCGTCGGGTCGCTGGAGCGCTTCGTCTTCTCCGGTCGCGTCCGCAGCCCCATCTCCTTCTGCGTACGCGGCGAGGCCCGGCCCTGAGACCCGCGCCCGATCGAACGGCTCAGCGGGTGTCCGGGCGGCTCGCCAGGGCGTCGTACCGCCGGAAGGCGGACACGCCGAAACCGGTCACCAGGACGAGCAGGGCGCACACCAGGCCGCCGCCCGCCCAGGAGGGCACGAGCCCGAAGGCGTCCGCGGTGGCGCCCGCCCGCAGGTCGCCCAGACGGGGCCCGCCCGCGACGACGACCATGAACACCCCCTGCAGGCGTCCGCGCATCTCGTCGGGCGCGTAGGTCTGCAGGATCGTCTGCCGCCAGACGGCGGAGGCGAGGTCGGTCGCGCCGCCGATCGCCAGCAACGCCACGACCAGCCACAACGGCTGCGCCAGCGCCGCCGCGGCCACCGTCACGCCCCACAGGGCGATCACGAGCGTGAGCGCCACCCCCTGGCGGCGTACGCGGCCGACCCAGCCGGAGAAGACGCCGGCGACGACCGCCCCGATGGCGATGCTCGCCGACAGCCAGCCGAACGCCACTGCCGACCCGCCGAAGCGCTCGGCCGCCATCTCCGGGAACAGCGCCCTCGGCATCGCGAACGCCATCGCGATGATGTCCACCACGAACGACATGAGCACGACGGGCCTGCTCACCACGTATCTGAGCCCGTCGACCACCGAGCGGAAACCCGGCCGGGAGATCTCGCCGACGGGCGCCAGCGTCGGCAGCCGTACGGCCGCGTAGAAGCCTGCGCCGAACAGGACGGCGTCGATGAGGTACGCGGTGGCGTACCCGCCCTTGGCGAGCACCACCCCGGCCAGCAGCGGCCCGACCACAGTGCCGATGCTGCTGACGAGGAAGTTGAGGGTGTTGGCCGCGGGCACCCGCTCGGTCGGCACGATGCGGGGAATGATCGCGCCGCGCGTCGCCGAGGTGACGGCGAAGCCGATCGACTGCAGGGCGATGACGGCGAGGATGAGATGGACGCTGCCGAGCCCCGACCAGGCGTGCAGCAGCAGGGCGACGGTCGACAGCCAGGCCACCACCGAGCCGGCCAGCAGGAGCCGGCGGCGGTCCATCGCGTCGGCGACCGCGCCGCCCCACAGGCCGAAGACGACAAGCGGGACGAGGCTCACCGGCCCGAGCATGCCCACCCACAGGGACGACCCCGTGATGCTGTACACCTGCCCGCTCACGGCCACCGAGGTGAGCTGGAAGCCGATGAAGGAAACCCCCTGCCCCACCAGCAGCCGCCGGTATGCGGGAATGCTCAGGGGCCTGGTGTCAAGGGCGACACGCTTCAGGACTGCCTGTACCGCCACCCTTTACCTCGCTGATCTGGGCATATACACCATTTGGCGTACTTTACTCTGGTCGCTGACGGCGGCCGTTACCGGAGTCCTGGAAAGGATCAGACCGTAAGCACCTGATACCGGCAGCCCTGTATCGGCATGGATCGCCGCAGAAAATTTCGTAGTGATTCCGAATGTTTCTGACGCGGGTCCCGCCTTCGCGGGCAGCGGACGCGACCAGCCCTCACAGCAGGATCAGCGGCGGGATCCGGCGAGAGGGTGCCGGTGCCGAAATTTCTGTCTGTGTTCCGAAACTTCAGGCCACGAGCGGGGCGGTGCTGCCGCGTACGACGAGGCTGGTGGTGAGTTCGAGGCGGTTCTGCGGCGGGGTCTCCCCGCGGGCGAGGGCGACCACCATGGCCGCGGCAGCGGCGGCCATCTCGGTCAGCGGCTGGCGGACCGTGGTCAGCGCGGGGATGAGCCACTGCGCCATCGGCAGGTCGTCGAAGCCGACCACGCTCAGCTCGTCGGGGATGCGCAGCCCCATCTCGTGGGCCGCCTGGTACACGCCCATGGCCTGCGCGTCATTGAAGGCGAACACGGCGGTCGGCGGCCGGGGCAGCGCGAGCAGGGAGCGGGCGTGCGCCAGGCCGTCCTCCGCGCTGAAGTCGCCCTGCCGGACGAGCCCCGGGTCGGTCGGCACGCCCGCGGTGTCCATCGCGGCGCGGAACCCGTCGAGCCGGGCGCGGCTGGACAGCGCGTGGGCGGGGCCGGTGATGAGGGCGATGCGCCGGTGTCCCAGCTCAAGCAGGTGGCGCGCGGCCGACAGGCCGCCGCTCCAGTTGCCCGCGCCCACCGAGGGCAGCTCGTGCCCGGGATCGCCGGTGGGATCGACCAGCACCACGGGGATGTCCCGGGTCCTGAGCTGCTCGCGCTGGGCCCGGGTGAGGCCGGAGAAGACCACGATCACGCCGCAGGGACGGCGTCCGATCACCCCCTCGATCCAGCCCCTGCCGGGAGGGTGGTCCTGCAGCTCGGAGACGACCACCGCCAGGTCGTGCTCGCGCGCCACCTGCTCGACCCCCTTGATGACCTCCATCGCGTACGCGCCCTCCAGCTCGTTGAAGACCAGCTCGATGAGAGGAGCGGCGGTGGGGCGCTTCTTCTGCCGGCGGTACCCGTGCTCGCGGATCAGGTCCTCGACCAGGGCCCGGGTCTCGGGGGCGACCTCGGACCTGCCGTTGACGACCTTGGAGACGGTCGCGGGGGACACCCCCGCCAGCTCGGCGATCTGGGCGATGGTCAGCGGCCGGGAGGGCATGCGTTCGGGCGGTGTCGGCTCCCTGGTCGTGGTCATGGCCGCAGTTTAGCGCCATACTTTCGGACACTCACCCGAATGTTTCGGATATCTCACCGCCGCTTCCTTGACGACCTCCAGCGCAGCGGCCTAGAGTCCACATAAACTATCGGTCCTGATTGAGAAACTTTCGGACGACAGTCCGGACGACAGTTCAGATGAGCAGGGGGCGCTCGATGCGGTTGCTCGCGTACCGCCGTCTACCGCCGCCGCGGCGCGGGCACGGCCGAGCCGACCGCCGCCTGAACCCCGTACGGCGTCTTCCGGGGCCGAGCCCCACGCGATGGATCGACAAGCAAGGGATGTCATGACATTCGTAGACGCGCCGGGGCTCGCGCCCTGGCGGGACGGCGACCGGCCTCTCGACGAGCGCGTGGAGGCGCTGCTGGCCGAGATGACGCTGGAGGAGAAGGCCGCCCAGCTCGGATCGGTGTGGGTCGACATCTCGCCCGCCGGCTCGGAGGCGGCGGGCGGCAACGTCGCACCGTTGCAGGACCTGTTCATGAAGGACGGCGCGGACCTCGCCGACCGGATGCGCGACGGGGTGGGTCATCTGACCCGGGTGTACGGCACGGCGCCGCTGAGCCCGGCGGAGGGGGCGGCCGGGCTGCGGAAGCTGCAGGAGCAGGTGATCGCGGCCAACCGGTTCGGCATCCCGGCCATCGCGCACGAGGAGTGCCTGACCGGGTTCGCCACCTACGGCGCGACCGCCTACCCCACCCCGCTGGCCTGGGCCGCGACCTTCGACCCCGCGCTGGTGGAGCGGATGGCCGGGGCCATCGGCGACGACCTGCGCGCCGTCGGCGTCCACCAGGGCCTGTCGCCGGTTCTCGACGTGGTGCGCGACTACCGCTGGGGCCGGGTCGAGGAGACCCTCGGCGAGGACCCCTACCTGGTGGGCCAGATCGGCGCGGCCTACGTACGCGGCCTGGAGAACGCCGGGATCATCGCCACGCTCAAGCACTTCGCCGGATACGCCGCCTCCCGGGCGGGCCGCAACCACGCCCCGGTCAGCATCGGCCCCCGCGAGATGGCCGACGTCATCCTCCCGCCGTTCGAGACGGCCATCCGCGAGGGCGGCGCCCGCTCGGTCATGAACTCCTACACCGACGTGGATGGCGTGCCCGTCGGCGCCAACGCCGGACTGCTGCGCGGGGTGCTGCGCGACCAGTGGGGATTCGACGGCACGGTCGTGGCCGACTACTGGGCGGTGCCGTTCCTGGCCATGATGCACCACGTCGCCGCCGACGAGGCGCACGCCGGCGCGGTCGCGCTGCGCGCGGGCATCGACGTGGAACTGCCCGACACGGTCGGCTACGGCGCCCGCCTGGTCGAGCAGGTCCGGGCCGGCCACGTGGAGGAGGCCCTGGTCGACGAGGCCGTGCGCCGGGTGCTGCGGCAGAAGATCGAACTCGGCCTGCTCGACGGCGGCCCCCTCGTGCCCGAGGGCGCCGGCGAGGTCGACCTGGACAGCCCACGCAACCGCGACCTGGCCCGCACCGTGGCCGAGCGCTCGGTGGTGCTGCTGGCCAACCCCACCGGCGTGCTGCCCATCGCCGCCGGGACGACCGCCAGGATCGCCGTCATCGGCCCGTGCGCCGACGACCCGCAGACGCTGCTCGGCTGCTACGCCTTCCCCAACCACGTGCTCGACCGCTTCCCCGACCACGGCATGGGCCTGCCCATCGCGCCCGTCCTGGACCTCCTGCGGGCCGAGTTCCCCGATGCCGGCCTGCACTTCGCCCGGGGCGCCGACGTGTCCGGCGACGACACCTCGGGCATCGCCGAGGCCGCCGCCCTGGCCGGGCGGTCGGACCTCGCCCTGCTGTTCGTCGGCGACCGGGCCGGCTGTTCGGCAACGGCACCTCCGGCGAGGGCTGCGACGCGGCCCACCTCGGCCTGCCCGGGGTGCAGGGTGAACTGGTCGAGGCGGTCCTGGCCACCGGCACGCCGACCGTGCTGGTCGTGGTGTCCGGCCGCCCGTACGCCGTGGGCGACTACGCCGGCCGGGCCGCCGCCGCGCTCCAGGCGTTCCTGCCCGGAGTGGAGGGAGGCACGGCGATCGCGGGGGGTGCTCAGCGGCCGGGTCGAGCCCTCGGGCCGCCTGCCCGTCCAGATCCCCGGCTCCCCCTTCGTCAACCCCTCCACCTACCTCCAGCCGCCCCTGGGACTGCGCACCGACGGCATCTCCGTGTCCGACCCGACCCCGGCCTTCCCCTTCGGCCACGGGCTGTCGTACACGACCGTCACCTACGACGCGATGACGACCTCGGCGGAGCGGTGCCCCACGGACGGCACGGTCGAGGCGCGGGTGACCGTCACCAACACCGGCACCAGACCGGCGGAGGAGGTCGTGCAGCTGTACGCCTCCGACCCGGTGGCGCAGGTGGCCCGGCCCGTCGCGCAACTCGTCGGCTTCGCCCGGGTGCCGCTCGCGCCCGGGCAGACCCGCGAGGTGGTCTTCGAGATTCCCACGGACGCCTTCTCCTACACCGATCCCGGCCTGCGCAGGATCGTCGAACCGGGCGTCATCGCGCTCACCGCCGGCCCGTCCGCCGCCGACCGCCCCCTGCGTACGGACATCCTGCTGACCGGCGACACCGTCGTGCTCGGCCGGGCCCGGCGGCTCACCACACACGCGCGGGTGCCGGAACCGGCCTCCTGACCGTGGCACGCGTACGGCGGGCGGCCGGGCC
>NZ_MWJN01000114.1:0-28860 GCF_002027145.1 Microbispora sp. GKU 823
CGGGCCAGCCGCCCCGCCGTGACCGCCTGCCGCATCGCCGCGGCCATCAGGCCGGGCCGGTGCGCCCGGGTCACGGCGGTCGCCAGCAGCACGGCGTCGCAGCCCAGCTCCATCGCCAGCGCGGCGTCGCTGGCGGTGCCGATGCCCGCGTCGAGGATCACCGGCACCGTGGCGCCCTCGACGATCAGCTCGATGCTGTGCGGGTTGCGGATGCCCAGACCGGAGCCGATCGGGGCGCCGAGCGGCATCACGGCGGCGCACCCGGCGTCCTGGAGCCTGCGGGCCAGCGCCGGGTCGTCGCCGATGTACGGCAGCACCACGAAGCCGTCGGCGACCAGCCGCTCGGCGGCGTCGAAGGTCTCGATCGGGTCGGGCAGCAGGGTGCGCTCGTCCGCGATGACCTCCAGTTTGACCCAGTTGGTCTCCAGCGCCTCGCGGGCGAGACGGGCGGTCAGCACGGCCTCCCCGGCGGTGAAGCAGCCCGCCGTGTTCGGCAGCACCTTGATGCCGCGGGCGCGCAGCACGTCCAGCACCGAACCGCGGGACTCCGGGTCGAGCCTGCGCATCGCGACGGTCGTCATCTCGGTGCCGGACGCCTCCAGCGCCTGGTCGAGCACCTCCAGCGACGGCGCGCCGCCGGTGCCCATGATGAGCCGCGAGGTGAACTTCTCCCCGCCCAGCACGAGGATGTCGTCGGTCATGCTCACCCTCCCTGCACGGCCGTGAGCACCTCGACGCCGTCGCCGTCGGCGACCTGGGTGGAGTCCCAGGCGCTCCGGCTCACGACTTCGCCGTTCAGCGCCACCGCGACCCCGGACGTGAGGGCCGTGAGGGTCCGTACGGCGTCGCCGACCGTGGCGCCGTCCGGCAGTTCGGCCGCGCCTCCGTTGATCGTGACTTTCATTGACTGAATCTCCCTGGATCGCAGAACCGGGCGACCGGGGGCACCTCGTCGCCGGTGAGGAACGCGGCGACGGCGTCGGCCGTGATCGGGGACAGCAGCACCCCGTTGCGTCCGTGCCCGGTCGCCGCGAGCACGCCGGGCGGCCCGGCCGGGCCGATGAGCGGCAGGTTGTCGGGCGTGCCCGGGCGGAAGCCGGCCGTCGTCTCGGCGAGTTCGAGCTCGGTGATGCCGGGCACCAGCTCGCGGGCGTCGCGCAGCAGCTCGTACACGCCTCCGGCGGTGACCCGCGCGTCGTACCCCATCTCCTGGGTCGTGGCGCCCAGGGTGATCTCTCCGTCGCCCCGGGGGACCAGGTAGGCGGGGGAGCCGTGAACCAGCCCCCTGACGCAGCGGGTGAGGAACCCCCGGGGCCCGCGCAGCCGGAGGATCTCGCCCTTGACCGGGCGCACCGGCAGGCCGGGCAGCAGGGAAGCCGACCACGATCCGGCCGCTACGACGACCTGTCCGGCCGCGACGACGCCGCCGGACTCCAGCCGTACGGAGGGAGCGCCGGGCCCCTGGGCGTCGATTTCGGCGACGCGCTCGGTCACCAGCGTGCCGCCCGCCTTCTCGAAGGCCGCGAGGAGGGCGCGCACGACCCTGCGGGGGTTGACCCAGGCGTCGTCGCGGGCCAGCAGCCCGCCGCGTACGGAGGGGGAGAGCATCGGCTCGAAGGAGCGGCACTCGCGCCCGGTGAGCCGTTCGACCCGCAGGCCGAGCGTCCGCTCGAAGGCCGCGAGGTCGTCGAGGAAGGCCATGTCGTCGGCGCCGCGGGCGACCTCCAGCGTTCCCTCGGTCCGGTAGTCGAGGTCGGCGCCGGTCTCGTCCTCCAGCTCCGCCCGGAACGCCGGCCAGGCCGCCAGCGACGCGAGGCCGAGCCGCAGCAGCGGCTCCTCCGTGTAGGTCACCTCGCTGACCGGCGCGAGCATCCCGGCCGACGCGTGCGTTGCGCCGCCTCCGGGCGTGGGGTCGACCACCGCCACCGAAAGCCCCCGCCGCGCGGTGCGCCAGGCCGCGGCCAGGCCCTCCACCCCGCCGCCCACGATCACGACGTCGTAGCCGGGCCGCGCGCCGGATGGCGGTGTGTGGGACACAGCGCTCCCTTCGCCGGCATTACCCGGATCAGGTCGGGGCGGTCGAGAGCCGCACGCTCTCCTCTCAGCCCGGTCCGCCGGGCTCCCGCGCGTCTTACCCCCACAAGGGTAGTACGCCGCCCAAAACGGCCGATCGCCGGATCGGCGGGTCCGGGGCCTCCCGCCGGAGCATGATGGCCCGACCCGGATCGACTCGACGGAGGTATCCCATGGCCACGATGCTGTACTCGGCCACCATGTCCCTGGACGGCTTCATCGCGGGGCCGGGCGGCGACATGTCCTGGCTGACCGAACACCTCGGGCCCAACCCGACCGTGGACGAGCTCGTCGGCGACATCGGCGCGCTGCTCGTCGGCAACCGCACCTTCCGCGGGGACGACCCGTACCGGGACACCCCGCAGGAGGGTGAGCCGTTCGGCGGCGGGTGGAGCGGGCCGCAGTTCGTGCTCACCCACGACGTCCCGGCCGCGCCGGTGCCCGGCGTGACCTTCGTGACGGACCTCGGCGCCGCCGTCGCGGCGGCCAAGTCGGCCGCCGGGGACAAGTACGTCAACGTGCTCGGGGCCGACGTCGCCGCGCAGTGCCTCGACGCGGGCCTGCTCGACGAGATCCTCGTGTGCGTGGCGCCGGTCATGCTCGGCGACGGCGTCCGGCTGTTCTCCCGCCCCGGCGGGGCCCGCGTGCGGCTCGAAAGGACCGGCGTCACGCACGTGCCGCACGCGACGAACATCTGGATGCGCGTGGTGCGATGAGAAAGTGGCGGGCTTCACAACGTGGGCCCCCGCGGAAGTGCGCGTCAATTGCCCAACTCGTTATGGGGGGCCCGTTGGCCAGGGCCCCCGTTGACAATCTATGGTCAAGCTGTGGATCACGTCGTGGTGGTGGGTGCCGGCCTGGCCGGCGTGCGAAGCATCGAGGCGTTGAGGTTCCGTGGGTTCACCGGACGCATCACGCTCATCGGCGAGGAACACCATCGCCCCTATGACCGGCCGCCGCTGTCGAAGGCGGTGCTGCTCGGAGAGACCGACTCCACCGTGGTCGACTCCGACCTCGACGCCCTCGACGTACGGCTGTGCCTCGGCACGGCGGCCAAGGGCCTGCGTGACGGCGTGCTGGAGACGACCGAGGGCGAGCTGGAGTACGACGGCCTGGTGATCGCCACCGGCGCCACGCCGATCCGCCTGCGCGGTGAGGGCCGCCAGCACGTGCTGCGCACGATCGAGGACGCGCTCGCGCTGCGCGAGCGGCTGGTCCCCGGCGCCCGCGTGGCCGTCGTCGGGGCCGGCTGGATCGGCGCCGAGGTCGCCACCGCGGCGGCCAGGGCCGGTTGCACGGTGACGGTGGTGGAGGCGGGGGAGAGCCCGCTCGCCGTGGCGCTCGGGCCCGCCGTGGGCAGCCACACCACCGACTGGTACGCCCGGGCGGGCGTCGAGCTGCGCCTCGGCGCGCTGGTCGGCACCGTGGACGCCGACGGCCTCACGCTCATGTCCGGCGCCCGGGTGCCGGCCGACGTGGTCGTCACCGGTGTCGGGGTGCGCCCCGCCGTCGACTGGCTGAAGGGGTCGGCGGTCCGGCTCGACGACGGGGTGGTGGTCGACGAGCACCTGCGCACGTCGCTGCCCAACGTGGTCGCGGTGGGCGACTGCGCGAACTGGTGGTCGCGCAGGTTCCGCACCCGGCTGCGGGTCGAGCACTGGGACACCGCGCTTCAGGCCCCCGACACGGCCGCCGCCACCCTGCTGGGCGAGGAGGCGGTCTACGACCCCGTGCCGTACTTCTGGTCGGAGCAGTTCGGTCACATGGTGCAGTTCGCCGGTCACCGGGAGGCCGGCGACCGCATGGTGCTGCGCGGCGATCCGCGCAGGGACGCGAAGTGGGCGGTGTGCTGGCTGACGGCGGACGACCGGCTCGCCGCGGTGCTCACCGTCGACCGGCCGCGCGACGTGGTGCAGGGCCGCAAGATCGTCGAGAGCGGCCGGCGGCTCGACCCCCTGCGGGTGGCCGACGCGGCCGTGCCGCTCCGCGACTGCATTATGGCGTAATCGAGGTGTTTCCTGGCAGCTCGCCTGTGGTAATGGTGGATCCGTGACGCTTACTGTTGCGAAGATCGACCGGGAGACCGACCAGCTCGTAGGGGAGTGGCTCCCCCTCTCGGAAGCCGCCGAGAAGCTGGGACTCAGCGTCGGCCGCGCCAAGCAACTCCTGAAGGACAAGAAGCTCGTCGGCGTCCGGCGGGGCGGCGGCGAGCCGCAGATCCCGGCGGTGTTCATCGCGGACGGCGAGGTGCTCAAGGGCCTGCCCGGCACGCTCACGGTCCTGTCCGACGCCGGGTACGACGAGGTGGAGTCGATCCGGTGGCTGTTCACCCCGGACGACTCGCTGCCGGGGTCCCCGATCGACGCGATCGTGAAGGGCCGGCACACCGAGGTCAAGCGCAGGGCCCAGGCCCTCGGCTTCTGACCGTACCGCCGCATGGCATTGTGGTCGGGTGAACGACATCCGGCGACAGCGGCTCGCGCAGGCCAGGCTCTACCTCTGCACTGACGGCAGAAGGGATCGCGGCGACCTGGAGAAGTTCCTCGACGCGGTCCTGTCCGGCGGGGTGGACATCGTCCAGCTCAGGGAGAAGGGCCTGGAGGCGCGCGAGGAGCTGGACCTGCTCGAGGTGTTCCGCGCGGCCTGCGACAGGCACGGCGCGCTGCTGGCGGTCAACGACCGGGCGGACGTGGCCTACGCCGCCCGGCCCGACATCCTGCACCTCGGCCAGGACGATCTCCCGGTCCCGGTGGCCCGGGAGATCCTCGGTCCCGATGTCCTCATCGGCAGGTCCACGCACTCGGCGGCCGAGGCGTCGGCCGCCGCCGTGGAGCCGGGGGGTGGACTACTTCTGCTGCGGGCCGATCTGGCCCACGCCCACCAAGCCCGGCCGTCCGGCGCCCGGCCCCGCGCTGCTCGAGCACGCCGCGCGCCTGGGCGCCGACCGGCCGTGGTTCGGCATCGGCGGCATCGACCTGGGCAACCTCGACGAGGTGATGGCGCACGGCGTGCGCCGCGCCGTGGTCGTCCGGGCCGTGACCGAGGCCGACGACCCCGGCGCCGCCGCAGCCGCGCTCAAGGCCCGGCTGTCCGCCGTCCCGCTCTGACCGGAACGTCTCCTCCGGGCCCGTCCCGCCGGCCCGGCGGCGGGCGGCGGTCCGGGCCGTGTGGTCTCGTCAGGTGCGGCGGGACGTGGCGGCGACGGCCAGGGCGGCCAGCGCCTTACGGGCCTCCTCCTCGATCGGCGCCTGCTCGAGGGCGTGCAGCGCGTCGTCGAGGTAGCGCTTGATCATGCCTTCGCACGCGGCCAGCGCGCCGGTCTCCTCGATCACCGTACGCAGCCGCCCGACCCCCTCGGCGTCCAGTCCGGGGTCGCCGAGCAGGGCCCGTACGACCTCCGTCTGGGCGGGGGTGGCCGAGGCGAGCGCGCGCGCGATCAGGACGGTCCGCTTGCCCTCGCGAAGGTCGTCCCCGGCGGGCTTGCCGGTCTCCGCCGGGTCGCCGAAGACGCCGAGGATGTCGTCGCGGAGCTGGAAGGCGATGCCCACCTGCTGGCCGTACTGCACGCAGAGCCGGTCGATCCAGGCGTGCCGGGCCCGGGCGGCGAGGACGAGCCCGAGCCGGAGCGGCTGTTCGACGGAGTACTTGCCGCTCTTGTACAGCGCCACCCGCAGGGCGCTGTCGAACGTGCTCTCGCCCTGCGCCTGTTCGAGCAGGTCGAGGTACTGCCCGCACATCAGTTCGGTGAGCATGTAATCGTGCAACGGCTGGGCGGCGGCCATCGCCTCGGGCGCCAGGCCGCTGGTGCGCCACATCTCCCCGGACCACACCAGCAGCAGGTTCCCCAGCAGCACGGCCGAGCCCTCGCCGAACTGCCGGGCGGAGCCGTGCCAGCCCGCCTCGGTGTGCATCCGCTCGAACCGGCGGTGCGCCGACGGCATGCCCCTGCGCACGTCGCTCGCGTCCATGACGTCGTCGTGGATGAGCGCGCTGGCCTGCAGGAGTTCCAGCGAGGCGGCGGCGGTGTGCAGTCCCGGATCGTCGCCTCCCCCGGCGGCACGCCATCCCCAGTGGCAGAAGGCGGGACGCAGCCGTTTGCCGCCCGCCAGGAAGTCCTCCGCGGCGGACAGCAGGGCGGCCAGATGAGGGTCACCGAAGTGTGGTCGCTGCCGGTCGAGGAACTCCCGGAGTGCGCGGTCCACCTCCGTACGGATGGAATCGAGCGAGGCGGCGGAAGCGGTCATGCTCTGAGACTAACCGGGGTTGATCCGGACACCCAGCATCAGATCCCCTTCAAGTGGGTTAACTCACTCTGTTAGGGAAAACGTCCACATAGCAAGACCGCGGGGGCCGCGAAAACCGTCCTCGCTGTACCCTTGCCGGTATGGCTCTCGGTCTGCCCTCGCGGCTTCCTGATCGCGTCCCGACGGTCCGCGAACTGCTGGCGGCGGGCGAGCGCTCGTTCTCGTTCGAGTTCATGCCTCCGAAGACGGACGAGGGGGAGCGCCAGCTGTGGCGGGCGATCCGTGAGCTGGAGGCGCTGCGGCCGACGTTCGTCTCCGTGACCTACGGCGCCGGCGGCTCGACCCGGGATCGCACGGTGGACATCGTCGAGCGGCTGGCGCACGAGACGACGCTGACCCCCGTCGCCCACTTCACCGCGGTCGACCACTCGATCCGCGAGCTGCGCCATCTCGTCGGCAGGTTCGCCGACGCGGGCGTCCGCAACATCCTCGCCGTACGCGGCGACCCGCGCGGCGGCAACCCCCTGGACGAGTGGGTCAAGCACCCGGAGGGCGTCCTGTACGCCGAGGAGCTGGTGCGGCTGATCCGTCAGGCGGGCGACTTCTGCGTGGGGGTGGCGGCCTTCCCGTACAAGCACCCCAGGTCGGCGACCATCGAGTCGGACACCAGGTATTTCGTGCAGAAGTGCCGGGCCGGCGCGGACTACGCGATCACGCAGATGTTCTTCAGGGCGGAGGACTACCTGCGGCTGCGCGACCGCGTGGCGGCCCACGGGTGCGACACCCCGATCATTCCCGGCATCATGCCCGTCACGCAGATGAGCACGATCGCCCGGTCGGAGCAGCTGTCCGGCGCGCCGTTCCCGCCGGAGGTGGCCGAGCGGTTCGAGGCCGTCGCCGACGACCCGGCCGCGGTCCGCCGCCTCGGCATCGAGCACGCCGTCGAGCTGTGCCAGAAGCTTCTCGACGAGGGCGCGCCCGGCATCCACTTCATCACCTTCAACCGGTCGAGCGCGACCCGCGAGGTGTTCCAGGCGCTGCACAGCGTGCCCGCCGCCGTCGCCGGCTGAGCCGGCCGGTCCCGTCAGCCCTCGCGGGCCGCGCGCTCGGACAGCGGCAGCCGCACCCCGGCGATGACGTACTCCTCGTAGCCGCCGGGGAAGACGAACCGGGTCATCAGATCGGCGAACCCGACGTCCCGGTAGAGATGCCGGGCCACCGTGGGGGCGTCGTGCGTCGACAGCACGGCCGTACGCTCAGGGCGGCCCTCGCACAGCGTGTGGATCATCCGCCGGCCGATGCCCTGGCCCTGATACTCGGGGCGCACGTGGACCTCGGCGATCTCCAGGGCGTCGCCGAACCAGTCCTCCGCCACCACCGGCCCGGCCCGGTCCTGCAGCGCCCCGCGTACGACGTCGTGCCACCACTGCCCCTGGCCGCCGTGGAAGCCGTACGCGAAGCCGGCGATCCCGGAGGCCTGCGTGTCCTCCGCGAGCACGCAGTCGAAGTCGGGATAGGTGGCGTGGTTACGCATGATCGCCATGCGGCCCGCGAGCTGGTCCGACGGCGGGCGCATGGCGACCGTGTAGATCTCCAGCACGGTGTCCAGCACCGCCCTGAATTGGTCGGGGCCCACCCGTCGCAGTCGGATCACGCGTCGCACACTAGCAAAACGGCGCCCGGCCGGTCCGGCAGGCGTCACTCCACCTCGGCGGCCGTGCCCCCGGTGATGCGCAGCAGTTCGTCGTAGGACGTGGGGAAGACGGTGTGGGGATGCCCCGCGGCCGCCCACACGACCTCGTGCTTGCTCAGCCAGCTGTCCACCAGCGTGCGTACGGGCGCGGGGTGCCCGACCGGGGCGACGCCGCCGATGGGCTGCCCGGTGTGCTCGCGGACGAACTCCGGTGTGGCCCGCCGCACCTTCGCCGCGCCCACGAGCCGCGCGACCAGCTCGGTGTTCACGCGGTGGGCGCCGCTGGTCAGCACCAGCAGCGGCGCGCCGTCCGCGTCGAAGATCAGGCTGTTGGCGATCGCGCCGACCTCGCAGCCCAGCTGGGCCGCCGCCGTGGCGGCCGTCGGGGCGGCCTCGCCCAGCACGACGACCTCGCCCTCCACCGCGTGGGCTCGCAGGGCCTCCTGGACCCGGACGACGTTGGGATGCAACTTTTCTGCCACCTGGTCACTCTAAACGGATTGCAAGGGCATACGCGGCCGATTATGGCCACTTACGATCACGCGGCGCACAATCGGACCGTAAAGTGAGTCCTTTGATCGAGTAACGGGCTTATGAGGGGGTTGGTCATGATGAGGAGTCGACGGCGACTGCTCGTCGCGGTGGGGGCCGTGACGTTCGCGACGGCCTTCGCGGCGACCGGCGTCGCCGGCACGGCGCAGGCGCGCACCGCCGCCCCGGCGGGGGTGGTGACCACGGGGACCGGGCTCCCGGCGTTCTCGGTGTCCTCGGCGCTTCCCGCGCTCCCGGCACGTGGCGCCGTCCCCGCCCGTGCCACCGGTTATCCGCAGTTCGCCGCCCCGGGCAAGACGCTCAAGCTCGGCGCCAAGGGTTCCGCGGTGAAGGCGCTGCAGGCCAGGCTCAAGGAGCTCGGGTATGTGCCCGGCAGCGTCGACGGCCGGTACGGCGGCACCACCATGATGGCGGTCTGGGCGTTCCAGAAGGTGCAGGGGATCAAGCCGACCAGCACGGTCGCCGCCCGCACCTGGAAGGCGCTGGAGAACCCCCGGGCGCCCCAGGTCCTGGTGCCGAGGGGCAAGGCGACCCGCGTCGAGGTGAACCTGACCAAGCAGGTGATGGTTCTGTACCGGGACGGCGCGCCGGTGCTGATCAGCCACATCTCCAGCGGCAGCGGCATCCCCTACACCGAGTACGCCACCTGGAACGGCAAGCGGCAGCGCTTCTCCGGCAGCGCCCGCACGCCGACCGGCGACTACAAGACCACTTGGCGGGTCAAGGGCTGGCACCGGTCCTACCTCGGGCAGCTCTACAACCCGATCTTCTTCAACGGCGGCATCGCGCTCCACGGCGCGCTGTCGGTGCCGCTCTACCCGGCGTCGCACGGCTGCGTGCGGCTGCCGATGAACGTGGCCGAGATCCTGCCCGGCATGCTCGGCAAGGGCGTCCCTGTGCACGTCAGGGGCGCCTTCAGGCGCTGATCCCGTCCCCCGGAGGGGCCCGCGCGAGGTGTCGCGCGGGGCCCCTCCGTCGTCTCGTGCCCGTGTTTCGAACGCGGTCCTCGAACACGTATTCGTTGACAGTCTTGACAGAGGACATGATCGAATCTATGTTCGATGGAGTGGGCGTGGGACTCGCGGCTCGCGCCCACCCCGTTGGATTCGTGCCTTCGTCGTCGGCGGAGACGGATGCGGCACGGCCCGCGGCGTGGGCCGGACGGGGAGAGGGGAAGCTCCTCGTCCGGCCGCCCACGGGAGCCTGAGAAAGCGTCGGGCGATCTCGAGCGGTTCACGGGATCTCCCGGCCGGCGAAATTGTCGGTGCGATCTGCGACTGTGAGGTCACCGGCGACCTTCGCCGGAGTGCCACGACTCAAGGAGGCGGGCATGACTGAGCAGAACGACGATCAGAAGAGCGGGCCCCGGCTCTCGCAGGCGGTTCTGGCACACCTCGCGGACGCCAGGGCATGCCTCGCGGACGCCACCGTCGGGCCCACCCCAGCGGACCGCTACGTGTCGGCCCATCTGGCGGCCCTCCGCGCGGCCGCCGGGATCCTCGCGGCCCGTCCGCGGCCGATGGACGGCCGCAGGCGGCGGCTGCGCAGCGCCTGGGAGCTGCTGCCGGAGGCCGAGCCCAAGCTCGCGGACTGGGCGGCCTACTTCGCGGTGACCGCGACCAAGCGCGCGGCGGCCGAGGCCGGAATGGTCCGGGCCGTCACGCAGAACGACGCAGAGGAGATCATAGCGGAGGCGGACAGGTTCGTCGGCGAGGTCGAGTCGATCCTCGGCCTGCCCGGCCGCCCCACGCTGCCCATGGCCGGCTGACCTCCGTTCAGACGCCGTCGCGTGGTCAGACGGGGTCGCGCTCCAGCGGGCAGCTCATGCACCGCGGCCCGCCGCGCCCGCGGCCGAGCTCGCTGCCCCGGATCGTGATGACCTCGATTCCGTGCCTGCGCAGATGGTTGTTGGTCGTGGTGTTGCGCTCGTAGGCCACGACCACGCCGGGTTCCAGCGCCAGCACGTTGCAGCCGTCGTCCCACTGCTCGCGCTCGGCCGCGTGCACGTCCTGCGTCGGCGTGAGGACCTTGATGTCGTCCAGGCCGAGGGCCCGCGCGATCGCCTTGTGCATGTCCTCCGGCGGGTGGTCGGTGACCTTCAGCTCCTTGTCGGTGTCGCCCGGCTCCACCGTGTACGACGGGAGCATGCCGAGCCCGGCGTACTTGGTGAACACGCCCACGTCGACGTTGGTCATCACGGTGTCGAGGTGCATGAACGCACGGGTCTTGGGCAGGTCGAGCGCCACGATGCGGGTCGCCGACCCCGCCCGGAACAGGTTGGTCGCCAGCATCTCCACGGCCTGCGGCTGGGTGCGTTCGCTCACCCCGACGAGCACGACGCCGTTGCCGAGCACCAGGACGTCGCCGCCCTCGATGGTGGCTGGGGCCATGCGCACGCCCTCGTACCAGACGTTGAACCCGCCGCCGTCGGGGTTGCCGTACCCCGCGGCGAACAGCGGGTGCCACCGGTAGACCGCCTCGTAGTTGACGGTCTCCCGCCTGCGCGCCTTCTTGCGCATCGGGTTGATCGACACCCCGTCGTACACCCAGCAGGAGGTGTCGCGGGCGAACAGGTGATTGGGCAGCGGCGGGAGGACGAAGTCGTCCAAACCGAGCGTGTGGAAGGCGATGGAGCCGGGGTCGCAGCCCAGCTCCATGATCTCGCGTTTGATGATCCCGCCGGTCAGCAGCGGCGCGAGCGTGTCCGCGTCGAGGGCGTCGAGCGTGTTGCGGATCGCGTCGGCGGCCAGCGGGCCGAACCAGTGCTCGTCGACGCTGCCGTCGAGGATGTGCTTGCGCGCGTCGGGGATCTCGATCACCTCCCGCAGGAGGTCGCCGAGGTGGTGCACCTCGACGCCGCGCCCGGCGAGCACCTCGCACCACTCCCGGTGCTCCTCCAGCGCGCGGTGCACCCAGAGCACGTCGTCGAACAGCAGGCCGTCCTTGTTGCCCGGGGTGAGCCGCTTGAGCGCGAGTTCGGGTATGTCGACCAGGACCCGGCGCAGCCTGCCCACCTCGGAGCCCACGTAAAACGTCATGTCCTGCCTATCCCCGCGTGGCGGGAATCACTCGTACGGGCGGCTCCCCGTTGCGGCGGCGCCGCCCGTGACGAGGGGGTGTCTGACACGACCTGGGCCGGAGAGGCCGGAGAGGGCGGACATCGTCACGGGGAGCCGCGTACGAACCGGGTGGGAGGTCAGAAGGACTCGACGGCGCGGCGGGCCTCCGCGTCGAGCACGCCCCAGTGGATGAACTCCTCGGTCAGCTCGACCGGCGACTTGTCGTAGATGACCGCGAGCGAGCGCAGGTCCTCCTGCCGGATGGACAGCACCTTGCCGTTGTAGTCGCCGCGCTGGCTCTGGATGGTGGCGGCGTAACGGGCAAGCGGGCCGGCCTTGTCCTTCGGCAGCTGGGACAGCCGCTCCAGGTCGATGACCAGCTTGGGAGCGGGCGCAAGAGGGCTGGGGGCGGCTCCGCCCGGAAGAAGCTCCGACACCGGCACTCCGTAGAAATCCGCGAGCTCGGCGAGCTTCTGCACGGTCACCGCGCGGTCGCCCCGCTCGTAGGAGCCCACGACGACGGCCTTCCACCGCCCACGGGACTTCTCTTCCACACCGTGCAGGGACAGCCCCTGCTGGGTCCGGATGGCGCGCAGGCGCGCGCCCAGCGACTTGGCGTAGTCAGACGGCATCGTGTGGCCCCCGGCTTTCTATGTCTCTTCTCACTTGATTGTGCGTCCTTGTCCTAAGCGTTCCGAACACCGGGGCTGGTGCCGTGACCGGCACCTTCGGTGACCGCTGCGTCGGGTTTTACCCAGGAAGGTCGCGTGTTGTGGTTACGGACAGTGACGGTAAAGCCGACACTCCCAAAGGTCAAGCTGATTGGAAAAAAGAGCGTCAAACAGTGCTCTCACCGAAATCACCGACACCCGGTGCGATGCGGCTTCCGATCCCCGGCACGCCCCTCGCCCGCCCCGGGAACGGGCCCGGCGCGCCTCCGTCACGCCGGGGGCGGACGGTCCCTCCGGGGCATCACCCCTGGCGGGAGGGGGGTTCGCAGACGGCCCTGATACTCTAAGCAGACCCGACACCCTTTTAAGACCCGTCCCGTGAGGCGGGAAAGGTGGTGACTTTTTCATGTCTGATGCCCAAAATCAGGCCCGTGCCGTCCTGGAGGGGCCCGACATCCATCGGGCGCTCACCCGGATCGCGCACGAGATCCTCGAACGCACCAGAGGCGCGGAGAGCGTCGTCCTGCTCGGCATCCCCACCCGCGGCGCCACGCTCGCGCACCGCATCGCCGGGCGCATCGCGCAGTTCGAGGGGATCAAGGTCCCCGTCGGCGCCATCGACGTCACGATGTACCGCGACGACCTTCGCCTGCGGCCCGCGCGCCCGCTCGGCCGCACCGAACTGCCCCCGGACGGCGTGGACGGCAGGACCGTCGTCCTCGTGGACGACGTCCTCTACTCCGGCCGCACCGTGCGCGCCGCGCTCGACGCGCTGAACGACGTGGGCAGGCCCAGGGCCGTCCAGCTCGCCACGCTCGTGGACCGCGGCCATCGGGAGCTGCCGATCCGCGCCGACTACGTCGGCAAGAACCTGCCGACCTCCAAGAGCGAGAAGGTCAAGGTCTTCCTGGAGGAGACGGACGGGCGCGACGCGGTCGTGCTCATCAAGGAGGACGACCGATGAAGCGTCACCTGATCTCGACCGGCGACCTCACCCGCGACGACGCGCTCCTCATCCTCGACACGGCCGAGGAGCTGGCGCGGGTCTCGCAGCGGTCCATCAAGAAGCTGCCGACGCTGCGCGGCCGCACGGTGGTGAACCTCTTCTTCGAGGACTCCACCCGGACCCGCATCTCCTTCGAGGCCGCGGCCAAGCGCCTGTCGGCCGATGTGATCAATTTCTCGGCCAAGGGGTCGAGCGTGTCCAAGGGCGAGTCGCTGAAGGACACCGCGCTCACCCTGGAGGCCATGGGCGCCGACGCCGTGGTGATCCGGCACAGCGCCTCGGGCGCGCCGCACCGCCTGGCCACCTGGGTACGCGGCAGCGTGGTCAACGCCGGGGACGGCACCCACGAGCACCCCACCCAGGCGCTGCTCGACGCCTTCAGCATCCGCCGCCGGCTGGGCCGGCTGGAGGGCCTGAAGGTCGCCGTCGTGGGCGACGTGCTGCACAGCCGGGTCGCCCGGTCCAACGTGCTGCTGCTGCACACGCTCGGCGCGGAGGTGACGCTGGTCGCGCCGCCGACCCTGCTGCCGGTGGCGGTCGAGACCTGGCCCTGCCAGATCTCGTACGACCTCGACGCCGTGCTGCCCAAGTCGGACGTCGTGATGATGCTGCGGGTCCAGCTGGAGCGGATGAACGCGGCCTACTTCCCCTCGGCGCGGGAGTACAGCCGCCGCTACGGCCTCGACCGCGACCGCTTCGCCCGCCTGCACGACGACGCCATCGTCATGCACCCCGGCCCGATGAACCGCGGCATGGAGATCTCCGCGGAGGTCGCCGACTCGCCGCGCTCGACGATCGTCGAGCAGGTCGCCAACGGCGTTACGGTCCGGATGGCCGTCCTCTACCTGCTGCTCGGCGGTTCCGAGCCCGCGATCGGAGGCGCCGAATGAGCACGTACGACCTTCACGAGGGGACTGTGACCACCATCCTCATCAGGGGCGCCCGGATCCTGGGCGGCGCCCCGAGCGACATCCTGCTGCGCGACGGCGTCGTGGCCGAGACCGGCGATCTCGCGGGCGCGAAGGCCGGCCAGACGGTCGACGCCGACGGGCTGGTCGCCCTGCCCGGCCTGGTCGACCTGCACACCCACCTGCGCGAGCCCGGCCGGGAGGACGCCGAGACCGTCGAGACCGGCACCCAGGCCGCGGCGCGCGGCGGCTACACCGCCGTCCACGCCATGGCCAACACCTCCCCGGTGGCCGACACCGCGGGCGTGGTGGAGCAGGTCTGGCGGCTCGGCCAGGAATACGGCCACTGCGACGTGCAGCCCGTGGGCGCGGTGACCTCCGGTCTCGAGGGCCGCCAGCTCGCCGAGCTCGGCGCGATGGCCGACTCCGCGGCCCGCGTGCGGGTCTTCTCCGACGACGGCAAGTGCGTCTCCGACGCCGTGCTGATGCGCCGGGCGCTGGAGTACGTCAAGGCGTTCGACGGCGTCGTCGCCCAGCACGCCCAGGAGCCCAGGCTGACCGAGGGCGCCCAGCTCAACGAGGGCGAGGTGTCGGCCAGGCTCGGCCTGACCGGCTGGCCGGCGGTCGCCGAGGAGGCGATCATCGCGCGCGACTGCCTGCTCGCCGCGCACGTCGGCTCCCGGCTGCACGTCTGCCACGTCTCCACCGCGGGCTCCGTCGAGATCATCCGCTGGGCCAAGTCGAAGGGCTGGGACGTGACCGCCGAGGTCACCCCGCACCACCTGCTGCTGACCGACTCCTGCGCGGAGAGCTCGCCGCTCGGGCCGTACAACCCGATCTACAAGGTGAACCCGCCGCTGCGCACCGACGAGGACGTGCGGGCGCTGCGCGAGGCGCTGGCCGACGGCACGATCGACTGCGTGGCCACCGACCACGCGCCCCACCCGGTCGAGGACAAGGAGACCGAGTGGGCCGCGGCGGCCATGGGCATGATCGGCCTGGAGACGGCCCTGTCCGTGGTCCAGGAGGCCATGGTGGAGACCGGGCTGCTCGACTGGGCCGGCGTCGCCGACCGCATGTCCGCGCGGCCGGCCAGGATCGGCCGCCTGGCCGGGCACGGCCGCCCGATCGGGCCGGGCGCCCCCGGCAACATCACGCTGTACGACCCGTCGGTCCGGCAGCCCGTGGACCCTGCCGCGATGGCGTCGAAGAGCCGCAACACCCCCTACGAGGGGCTGACCCTGCCCGGCCGCGTCGTCGCCACGTTCCTGCGCGGCCGTCCCACCGTTCTCGAAGGGAAGCTCGTATGACAGCCCTGCTCGTGCTCGAGGACGGACGCGTCTTCGAGGGAACGCCGTACGGCGCCGTGGGCGAGACGTTCGGCGAGATGGTCTTCAACACCGGCATGACCGGCTACCAGGAGACGCTCACCGACCCCTCCTACCACCGCCAGATCGTGGCGATGACCGCCCCGCACATCGGCAACACCGGTGTCAACGACGAGGACCCCGAGTCCCGCAGGGTCTGGGTCGCGGGCTACGTGGTGCGCGAGCCGTCCAGGATCCCGTCGAACTGGCGCTCCCGCAGGACGCTCGACGACTACCTGCGCGACCAGGGCGTGGTCGGCATCGCGATGCCCGGCACCCGCGCCCTCACCCGCCACCTGCGCGAGCGCGGCGCGATGCGCGCAGGCATCTTCAGCGAGGGCGGCGAGATCGCCGACCTGGTGGAGCGGGTGCGGCGCTCGCCCGGCATGGAGGGCGCTGACCTGGCCCGCGAGGTCAGCACGCCGGAGCCGTACGTCGTGCCGGCGGCCGGGCGCAAGCGCTTCACCGTCGCCGCGGTCGACCTCGGCATCAAGGCCATGACGCCGCAGCGGATGTCCGAGCGGGGCTGCGAGGTGCACGTGCTGCCCGCGACCGCCAAGGCGGCCGACATCCTCGCCCTCGACCCCGACGGCGTCTTCTTCTCCAACGGCCCCGGCGACCCCGCCGCGGCCGGGTACGCGGTCGAGTCCCTGCGCGAGGTGCTGGACGAGAGCGTGCCGTTCTTCGGCATCTGCTTCGGCAACCAGATCCTCGGCCGGGCGCTCGGCCTCGGCACCTACAAGCTGCGGTACGGCCACCGCGGGGTGAACCAGCCGGTGCAGGACCGCAGGACCGGCAAGGTCGAGATCTCCGCGCACAACCACGGCTTCGCCGTGCGGGCGCCGCTCGACGGGCCGTTCGAGACGCCGTACGGCGCGGCCGAGGTGAGCCACGTCAACCTCAACGACGACTGCGTGGAGGGGCTGCGCCTGCTGGACCGCCCCGCGTTCAGCGTGCAGTACCACCCCGAGGCGGCCGCGGGCCCGCACGACGCCGCCTACCTGTTCGACGAGTTCTGCGAGCTGATGGACAAGAAGGGGGCCAAGGGTGCCTAAGCGTACGGACATCAGGTCCGTCATGGTGATCGGCTCCGGCCCGATCGTCATCGGACAGGCGTGCGAGTTCGACTACTCCGGCACCCAGGCCTGCCGCGTCCTGCGCAGCGAGGGCTTCCGGGTCATCCTCGTCAACAGCAACCCCGCCACGATCATGACGGACCCGGAGTTCGCCGACGCCACCTACGTCGAGCCGATCACCCCGGACATCGTCGAGAAGATCATCGCCAAGGAGCGGCCCGACGCGCTGCTGCCCACGCTGGGCGGCCAGACGGCGCTCAACACCGCCGTGGCGCTGCACGAGGCGGGCGTGCTCGACAAGTACGGCGTCGAGCTGATCGGCGCCGACATCGACGCCATCCAGGCGGGGGAGAACCGCGAGCGGTTCAAGGAGATCGTCGCCAAGGTCGCCGCCGAGCACGGGCTCAACGCCGAGTCGGCGCGCAGCGTGATCTGCCACACCATGGACGAGTGCCTGCGCGCGGCCGGCGAGCTGGGCTACCCGCTCGTCGTCCGCCCGAGCTTCACCATGGGCGGCGCGGGCTCCGGCTTCGCCCACGACGAGCAGGAGCTGCGCCGCATCGCCGGCGCCGGACTCGACGCGTCCCCGACCACCGAGGTGCTCCTGGAGGAGTCGATCCTCGGCTGGAAGGAGTACGAGCTGGAGGTCATGCGGGACCGCAACGACAACGTGGTCATCGTGTGCTCCATCGAGAACATCGACCCGATGGGCGTCCACACCGGCGACAGCGTGACGGTGGCGCCCGCGCTGACGCTGACCGACCGCGAGTACCAGAACATGCGCGACGTCGCGATCGCGGTCATCCGCGAGGTCGGCGTGGACACCGGCGGCTGCAACATCCAGTTCGCGGTCGACCCGCAGACCGGCCGGATGATCGTCATCGAGATGAACCCGCGCGTGTCGCGGTCGTCGGCGCTGGCGTCGAAGGCCACCGGCTTCCCGATCGCCAAGATCGCCGCCAAGCTCGCGATCGGCTACACGCTCGACGAGATTCCCAACGACATCACCAAGGAGACCCCGGCGTCGTTCGAGCCGTCGCTCGACTACATCGTGGTCAAGGTGCCGAGGTTCGCGTTCGAGAAGTTCGCCGGGGCCGACGAGACGCTGACCACCCACATGAAGTCGGTCGGCGAGGCGATGGCGATCGGCCGCTCCTTCCCCGAGGCGCTGCAGAAGGCGCTGCGGTCGCTGGAGAAGAAGGGGTCGTCGTTCAGCTGGGCGGGCGAGCCCGGCGACCTGGACGAGCTCCTGGAGGCCTGCCGCAAGCCGCACGACGGACGGCTGCGCACCATGCAGCAGGCCATCAGGGCGGGCGCGACCCCCGAGCAGGTCCACGAGGCCACGTCGGTCGACCCGTGGTTCGTCGACCAGCTCTTCGCGATCGACGAGGTCGCCCGGTCGATCACCGCGCTCGACCGGCCCACCCTCGACCTGGCCAAGCGGCACGGCTTCAGCGACGCGCAGATCGCCGAGATCCTGGGCGTGGCGGAGCCCGAGGTGCGGGCCAAGCGCCACGAGTTCGGCATCAGGCCCGTCTACAACACCGTGGACACCTGCGCCGCCGAGTTCGCCGCGCGCACGCCGTACCTCTACTCGACCTACGACGAGGAGACCGAGGTGCCGGTGGGGGACCGGCCCAAGGTGATCATCCTCGGCAGCGGGCCCAACCGCATCGGCCAGGGCATCGAGTTCGACTACGCCTGCGTGCACGCGTCGTTCGAGCTGGCCAAGGCCGGCTACGAGACCGTGATGGTCAACTGCAACCCCGAGACCGTCTCGACCGACTACGACACCTCCGACCGGCTCTACTTCGAGCCGCTCACGCTGGAGGACGTCCTGGAGGTCGTGCACGCCGAGCAGGAGACCGGGCCGGTCGTCGGCGTCATCGTGCAGCTCGGCGGCCAGACGCCGCTCGGGCTCGCCCAGGCGCTCAAGGACGCGGGGGTGCCCGTGGTCGGCACCTCGCCCGAGTCGATCCACCTCGCCGAGGACCGGGGCGCGTTCGGGCAGGTCCTCGCCGAGGCCGGGCTGCCCGCGCCCAGGCACGGCACCGCGACGACCGTGGAGGAGGCGCGGGCGGTCGCCGAGGAGATCGGCTACCCGGTGCTCGTGCGGCCGTCGTACGTGCTCGGCGGCGCCGGCATGGCCATCGTGTACGACGAGGACACCCTCGGGGCGTACATGGAGAGGGCGGCCTCCGAGCACCCGGTGCTGATCGACCGGTTCCTCGACGACGCCATCGAGATCGACGTGGACGCGCTGTTCGACGGCGAGGAGCTGTACCTCGGCGGCGTCATGGAGCACATCGAGGAGGCCGGCATCCACTCCGGCGACTCGGCGTGCGCCCTCCCGCCGATCACGCTGGGCGGCTTCGACATCAAGCGGATCCGCGCGGCCACCGAGGCCATCGCCCGCGGCGTGGGCGTGCGCGGCCTGCTGAACGTCCAGTACGCGATGGCCGCCAACGTGCTGTACGTCCTGGAGGCCAACCCCAGGGCCAGCCGTACGGTGCCGTTCGTGTCCAAGGCCACGGCGGTGCCGCTGGCCAAGGCGGCGGCGCGGCTGATGCTGGGCGCGACGATCGCCGAGCTGCGCGCCGAGGGCATGCTGCCGGCCGACTACGATGGCGGCACGCTGCCGCTGGACGCGCCGGTCGCGGTCAAGGAGGCGGTGCTGCCGTTCAACCGGTTCCGCGGCGTGGACACCGTCCTCGGGCCGGAGATGCGCTCGACCGGCGAGGTCATGGGCATCGACGAGTTCTTCGGCACGGCCTTCGCGAAGTCGCAGTCGGCGGCCTACGGCGCGCTGCCGACCAAGGGACGGGCGTTCGTCTCGGTCGCGAACAAGGACAAGCGGGCCATGATCTTCCCCGTGAAGGCGCTGGCGGATCTCGGCTTCGAGATCCTGGCCACGGAGGGCACCGCCGAGGTGCTGCGCCGTAACGGCGTACGTGCCAAGATCGTGCGCAAGCACAGCGACGGCACCGGTCCCGACGGCGAGTCGACGATCGTGCGGCGCATCCTCGACGGGGAGGTGGACCTCATCGTGAACACTCCGTTCGGCAGCCCCGGCCAGTCCGGGCCGCGCCTGGACGGGTACGAGATCCGCACCGCCGCCGTCAACCGCGGCATCGCCTGCATCACGACCGTCCAGGGCCTGGCGGCCGCCGTGCAGGGCATCCAGCACATCGTCAGGGGCGACATCGACGTGTGTTCTCTCCAGGAACACGCCAGGAGGCTGCGAAGCTAGCCCAGGGAAAGCGGAGGGCGCCATGAGCGCGGAGGGCGCGCCGGTGGTCTGGACTGAGGAGCGCGCGGGAGCGAAGCGACCAGAGCGCGACGAGGGCTGGATACACCGCGCGCCTCCGGCACGACCTCACCGGCTCAGGCGCCCGTAGCCGCTAGGGTCAGCGGCGCGACGATCAGGGAGGAAGGGAGTGGCCGGCAGTCCGGTTCAGGTCACGGGCACGGTGCTGACGACGCGCCGCGTGGACGCCTACCATGCGCTCACCGTCGTCGCGCCGGGCATCGCCGACCGGTTCCGGCCCGGCCACTTCGTCACGGTCGCCGTCGGAGGCCGCAACTCCTCGATGCTCACCCGGCGGGCCTTCACGATCCACGACGTGAAGCCGGACTACGGTGGCACGGTGGAGCTCGTCTTCGGCGTGCGCGGTGCCGGGACGCCTGGCTCGCCGACCTGCGGGCGCGCGACACGCTCGACCTGGTCGGCCCGCTCGGCCGTCCCTTCCCCCTGCCACGCGACCCCTGCACCTGCGTACTGGTCGGCGACGAGCACGGCGCGGCGCCGCTGTTCGCGCTGGGGGACGCGCTGCAGCAGCGGGGCTGCCGCATCGACTTCGTGCTGGGGGCGCCGTCGGCCGACCGGGTCTTCGGGGCGCTGCGGGCCCGCCGGATGGGCGAGACGACCACGCTGACGACCGAGGACGGCTCGCTGGGCATGCGCGGCAAGGTGACCGACGTGCTGCCCGGCGTCATCGCCGACGCGCGGGCCGACGCGGTCTACGCGTGCGGGCCGATGGAGACGCTGCGCGGCGTCACGGCGGTCGCCGTCGAGTTCGACATCCCCGTGCAGGTGGCCGTGGAGGAGTCCATGGCCTGCGGCATCGGCGTCTGCATGACGTGCGTGGTGCCGGTCATCGGCGACGACGGCGTGACCCGCATGGTCCGCGCCTGCACCGAGGGGCCGGTGTTCCGGGGCGAGCGGGTGCGGTTCGACGACGTCGGGACGATCCCCTTCGACGCGCTCGGCGCGCCCGGCGGACGGCATGCCTGAGCCGGGGCGGGGGGAGGCGGCCGTGACCGCCGACCTGCGGACCTGACCTGGCCCACGTGGAGCTGCCCAACCCGGTGCTGACCGCCTCCGGCTGCGGCGGGACCGGCCGCGAGCTGGCCCAGTTCTCCGACGTCCACCGGCTGGGCGCGTTCGTCACCCGGTCGATCACCATGGCCCCCCGCGCGGGACGGCCGACGCCGCGGATGGCCGAGACCCCCTCCGGGCTGCTGAACGCCGTGGGCCTGCAGGGCCCAGGAGTCGAGGCGTTCCTGGAGCGCGAGCTGCCCTGGCTGGCCGAGCGCGGGGCCCGCACCGTCGTGTCGATCGGCGGCGGCACCGTGACCGAGTACACCGCGCTGGCGCGGCGCCTGGCCGGCGTCGCGGGCATCACCGCCGTGGAGGTCAACCTGTCGTGCCCGAACGTCGAGGACCGCGGCAGGGTGTTCGCCCGTGACGGGGCCGCCGCGGCGGAGGTCGTGGCCTCGGTGCGCGCGGCCACGCCGTACGAGGTGCCGGTGATCGCCAAGCTGTCCCCGGACGTGGCGGACATCGTCGCGGTCGCCCGCGCGTGCGTGGACGGCGGCGCCGACGCCCTCGCGATGATCAACAACCCCGTCGGGATGAGCATCGACGTGGACACGATGCGCCCCGCGCTCGCGGCCGGCACCGGCGGCCTGTCCGGCCCCGCCGTACGGCCCCTGGCGGTGCGCTGCGTCTGGCAGGTCCACGCCGCGCTGCCCGGAGTGCCGATCGTGGGCATGGGCGGCGTGACGACCGGCAGGGACGCCCTTGAGCTCGTCCTGGCGGGCGCCTGCGCCGTCGCGGTGGGCACGGCGCTGTTCCACGACCCCTACGCCTGCCCGCGCGTCCTGAGAGAGCTTGAGGAGCTTCTGCAGGAGCGCGGGTTCGACCGGCTCGCCGACGCCGTGGGCCTGGCCCACCGGCCGGCGGGCGCGCAACCACGTTCGCGATCAGATCTCGAGGAGAGTTCGCTTTGACCACGCCCGCTCCCATCGCCGTCGCCCTGGACGCGCCCGACCTGGAGACCGCGGCCCGCTGGGCCGGCCTGGTCACCCCGCACGTCTCCACGGTGAAGGTGGGGCTGGAGCTCTACCTGCGGTACGGGCCCGACGTGATCGCCTCGGTGCGCGGCGCGAGCGGGGTGCAGGTCTTCCTGGACCTCAAGCTGCACGACATCCCGAACACCGTCGGCGCCGCGGCCCGGGCGGTCGCCCGGCTCAAGCCGACGTACCTCACCGTGCACGCCGCCGGGGGGCACGCCATGGTCAGGGCGGCCGTCGAGGCGGCCCCCAACACGCAGATCGCGGCCGTGACGCTCCTGACGTCGCTTTCCGAGGCCGATCTCCGCGAGATCGGTATCCAGGGACCCCCCGAGGACGTCGTGCGCCGTATGGCCGCCGTGGCCGTCGGGGCGGGCGCCCAGGCCCTCGTCTGCTCGCCCAGGGAGGTCGCCGCCGTACGCGCGGAGGTCGGCCCGGGCGTGACGCTCATCACCCCGGGCGTACGGCCCGTCGGCGCCGACACCCAGGACCAGGCCCGGGTGGCCACCCCGGAGGACGCGATCGCCCAGGGGGCCGACCTCCTCGTGATCGGACGGCCCATCACCGGGGCGCCCGACCCAGGCGCGGCGGCCGCCGGGATCGCCGCCGCGCTGCGCCGCGTGAGCCCCTGAGCGGGCTCCGTGAGGGCTCCGGGCGGGCTCGGGCGCCGTCACCATGCGTCATCCCGCTCCGGGCCTGCTGAGGCGGTTTTGATCTACGAAGAGTGACTTTTCCAATACCAAAAGTAGTAAAATCAATTTTGTAGTCCGAGAAACCGCCCTTGACGTTGCCGTTACGGCCAAGACCAGCTAGTTTCCCCTCCCGTCCGAGTACATCGACAAGAAATTCGAGGTGACCCGGCGTGGCTCTTCCTCCCCTGACCCCCGAGCAGCGCGCCGCAGCTCTTGAGAAGGCTGCCAAGGCACGCAAGGAGCGTGCCGAGGTCAAGAACCGGCTCAAGCACGGCGCGGTTTCTCTGGCTGAGGTGCTGAAGGATGGGCAGACCGACGACGTCATCGGCAAGATGAAGGTCTCGGCTCTGCTGGAGTCGCTCCCTGGCGTCGGCAAGGTCCGCGCCAAGCAGCTCATGGAGCGCCTTGGTATCGCCGAATCCCGCCGTGTGCGGGGTCTCGGCGCCAACCAGCGCGCCTCCCTTGAGCGCGAGTTCGGCGGCGCCGAGAGCTGATCTCGGCGGCGTACGAGCGAGTTTCACGGGGGTACGGAGTGACCGACACGTCCCGGTCCGCTGGAGATCGGGCCCAAGAGGCAGTCGCGACCAGCGGGTTCAGGACACGCGGCGGTGACTCCATGCCTCGCCCACGCCTGACGGTCCTGTCCGGTCCGTCGGGTGTGGGGAAGTCCACGGTCGTCGCCGAGCTCCGGCGGTCCCACCCAGAGGTGTGGCTGTCGGTCTCGGTGACAACCAGGAAGCCCCGTCCGGGGGAGCAGCACGGCGTGGAGTACTTCTTCGCCGGCAACGACGAGTTCGACGAGCTCGTCGCCTCCGGCGAGCTTCTGGAGTGGGCCGAGTTCGCCGGCAACCGGTACGGCACGCCCAGGCGGCCGGTGCTGGAGAAGCTGGCGGCGGGCGTCCCCACTCTGCTGGAGATCGACCTGCAGGGCGCCAGGCAGGTGCGTACGACGATGCCCGATGCCTTGCTGGTGTTCCTGGCCCCGCCGAGCTGGGAGGAGCTGGAGCGGCGGCTGCGCGGCCGCGGCACCGAACCTCCCGACGTGATCGCCCGCCGTCTGGAGATGGGCCGGATCGAGCTGGCGGCGGAGAAGGAGTTCGACCTCACGATCGTCAACACGTCCGTCAAGGACGTGTGCCACCGGCTGATAACCTTGATGGGAAACTCACCTAGCTAGGGGAATCACTGACGTGGCAAGCAGCTCCGCCTACGCGGAAGGCATCACCAACCCGTCGATCGACGCGCTTCTCGACATCGTCGACAGCAAGTACAGCCTTGTGATCATGGGTGCGAAGCGGGCGCGCCAGATCAACGCCTACTACTCTCAGCTCGGCGAGGGCCTGCTGGAGTACGTGGGGCCCCTCGTGGAGACCCACGCCCAGGAGAAGCCGCTGTCCATCGCCCTGCGCGAGGTCTCCGAGGGCCTGCTCACCTCCGAGCCCATCGAGGGCTGAGCGCACCACCGTCGATGACGTCTGTCGTGCTGGGCGTGAGCGCCGGCATCGCGGTCTACAAGTCCTGCGAGCTGCTCCGCCTGTTCACCGAGTCGGGCCACGACGTGCGCGTCGTGCCGACCCGGGACGCGCTGCGGTTCGTGGGCGAGCCGACCTGGGCGGCGCTGTCGGGCAATCCGGTGACCACCGAGGTGTGGGAGTCGGTGCACGAGGTGCCGCACGTGCGCATCGGGCAGTCCGCCGATCTGGTGGTCGTCGCCCCCGCGACGGCGGACGTGCTGGCGCGGGCCGCGCACGGCATGGCCAACGACCTGCTCACCAACACCCTGCTCACGGCGCGCTGCCCGGTGGTGTTCGCGCCCGCGATGCACACGGAGATGTGGGAGCACCCGGCCACGCGGGCGAACGTGGCGACACTGCGCGAGCGTGGCGCGATCGTGATCGAGCCCGCCGTCGGCAGGCTCACCGGCGCCGACACCGGTCCAGGGCGACTGCCCGACCCCGCCGAGATCTTCGAGGTGTGCCGCCGCGTGCTGGCGGGCCGGCGCGATGACCTGGCCGGCCGGCACGTCGTCGTCTCCGCGGGCGGCACCCGCGAGGCGATCGACCCCGTGCGCTTCATCGGCAACCGGTCCTCCGGGCTGCAGGGATACGCCCTGGCCCGTACGGCCGTCGCCCGGGGCGCGGAGGTCACGCTCGTGGCCGCGAACGTGACGCTGCCCGATCCCGCGGGCGCGAAGGTCGTGCGGGTGGAGTCGGCGCGGCAGTTGCGCGACGCGGTCCTGGCGGCGGCCGAGCACGCCGACGCGGTGGTGATGGCCGCCGCGGTCGCGGACTTCCGGCCCGTACGGCAGAGCGACACGAAGATCAAGAAGTCGTCCGCCGAGCCCGATCCAATCCATCTGGTGAAAAATCCAGACATCCTGGCCGAGCTGGGGGAGACCCGCCGGGCCAGGCGGGAGGCGTACGCCGCGGGGGACGCGCCGGCACACGACGCGCCGGCACACGACGCGCCGGCGGGTCGCGGGCGCGACGCCGGGAACGGCTCGGACGCCGCGAGGGAGGCCGGAGCGGGCGGGCCGCGTCCCCGGGTCATCGTGGGATTCGCGGCGGAGACCGACGATGTCCTGGCCAACGGCAGGGCCAAGCTCGAGCGCAAGGGCTGCGACCTGCTCGTGGTGAACCAGGTAGGGGAGAACCTGGCGTTCGGCACGCCGGACAACGCGGCCGTCGTCCTCACGGCGGAGGGCGGATCCGTGGAGATTCCGAGGGGTCCCAAAGAGGATCTCGCCGACGTAGTGTGGGATTTGGTGGCGCAGCGTCTCGCCTGACCTTCGCGTGGTGCCGGCGCGGGCGCCCGCCCCGCCCCCCACAGGTCGTGCGTCGAGGGAGCGATCGCCATGCCGGTGTCCGCCACGATCAGGGAGCGCTGCCGGGCGATGCTCGGTCCCGGCGAGGACATCCGCTACGTGTTTCCCGCGGTGGCCCTGCCGCCTCCCGCCACGATCGGTTTCCTTGTCGTGGTGACGGACCGGTCGATCACCCTGCTGTCCACCAAGATGTTCAGCAGGGACGAGCCGTCGGGAGTGTGGGCCCGCTACCCCCGCCGCACCCGCCTCGGGCCGGTCGAGTTCGGGTCGGGCCCCCGCATCGAAATCGGCGGCATGACCCTGGAGGTCGACGACGAGTACGCCGCCGTGGTGGCGGCGGCGGACGCGGAGGCGTTCTCGCCCGGTGACCTGCCCAGAGACCCCCTGCCCGACCTCTGACCCGCCGTCCGCGGACGTGGCGGGCCGTTTCCGCGGGCCGCATAGCGGACGACCCGAACCCGGATGGCTTCGCGGCTCCGCAGCGCCTAGGGCTAGACTCGCGTGAGCATCGAGTGGCCGCGGTAGGGCTCGGCTCTACCGCCGGTCACTCATGGACGTCAGCAGCCGCTGCATGAGGAGCCCTGAGTTGTCCCGTCGCCTGTTCACCTCCGAGTCGGTCACCGAGGGCCACCCGGACAAGATCGCCGACCAGATCAGTGACGCGATTCTCGACGCCATGCTCAAGGACGACCCCAAGAGCCGGGTCGCCGTCGAGACGCTGATCACTACTGGCCAGGTCCACGTCGCCGGTGAGGTGACGACGGAGACCTACGTCGACATCCCCGCCCTGATCCGCGAGAAGATCCTCGAGATCGGCTACGACGCCTCCCACAAGGGCTTCGACGGCGCCTCCTGCGGCGTGTCGGTGTCCATCGGAGCGCAGTCGCCGGACATCGCACAGGGCGTGGACGACGCCTACGAGCACCGCGAGGGCGAGGGCTCCGACGACTTCGACCGCCAGGGCGCGGGCGACCAGGGCCTGATGTTCGGCTACGCCTGCCGTGAGACCCCCGAGCTGATGCCGCTGCCGATCCAGCTCGCGCACCGGATGGCCCGGCGCCTGTCCGAGGTGCGGAAGAACGGCACGGTTCCGTACCTGCGCCCGGACGGCAAGACCCAGGTCACCATCGAGTACGACGGTGACCGGCCGGTCCGCCTCGACACCGTCGTCGTCTCCACGCAGCACGCTCCGGAGATCGACCTGCGGGAGATGCTGACGCCCGATATCCGCGAGCACGTGGTCGAGCCGGTGCTGGCCGACCTGGAGATCGAGACCGAGGGCTACCGCCTGCTGGTCAACCCGACCGCCGCTTCGAGATCGGCGGCCCCATGGGCGACGCCGGGCTCACCGGCCGGAAGATCATCATCGACACCTACGGCGGCATGGCCCGCCACGGCGGCGGCGCCTTCTCCGGCAAGGACCCGTCCAAGGTCGACCGCTCGGCCGCCTACGCCATGCGCTGGGTCGCCAAGAACGTCGTCGCGGCCGGTCTGGCCGAGCGCTGCGAGGTCCAGGTCGCCTACGCCATCGGCAAGGCTCAGCCGGTCGGTCTGTTCGTCGAGACGTTCGGCACCGAGAAGGTGCCGGTCGACGTGATCCAGGAGGCGGTGCTCCAGGTCTTCGACCTGCGTCCTGCCGCGATCATCCGCGACCTCGACCTGCTGCGCCCGATCTACTCCGAGACCGCCGCCTACGGCCACTTCGGCCGCGAGGGCTTCTCCTGGGAGTCCACGGACCGGGCCGACGCCCTGCGCGAGGCCGCGGGTCTGTGACCCGCGCCTGAGGAGCACCGGCGACCACCGTCGCCCACGGCGCGCCCGCCCCTGACGGCGGGCGCCGCCCGCGCGTGCCCGGACGTCCACAGGCGGCGGGCGTACGTGTGATTACGGCTCGCCGGGTCTGGTAGGACGGAGGCGTGACCGAGCCGACCCGCGCCCCGCATCCCCAGGAGGCGCTCATCCCCGGCGCCCCCCGGCCGCCACGCGGCAGGCCACCGAGCGGGCGAGTGGGGGGCACCGAGCGGGCGCGGGGGACGGCTGAGCGGGCGCGTGGGGGCACGGCCCCGGGGCGGGCGCGGACGGGCGCGTCCAAGGGCGCGCGCGAGGCGGCGCCGGACCTTCCCGTCGCGAGGGTCGTGGTGGACACGCCGCTGCCGCACCTCGACCGGCCCTTCGACTATCTCGTCCCCACCACGATGGACGCCGAGGCGGTGCCCGGCTGCCGGGTGCGCGTCCGCTTCGCCGGCCAGCTCGCCGACGGCTACCTGCTCGAACGGCTCTCCGAGAGCGAGCACGAGGGCCGGCTCTCCTTCCTGGAACGGGTGATCTCCCCGGAGCCCGTCCTCACCCCCGACATCGCGCGGCTGGCCCGCGCCGTGGCCGACCGGTACGCCGGGACCATGTCGGACGTCCTGCGCCTGGCCGTTCCGCCGCGGCACGCCCGGGTCGAGGCCGAGGCGAGAACCCCCCGCGCGCCGGGCGGCTTCCCCCCGGCACCGGCACCGGCACGGGCGCCGACGGCGACGCCTGGAGGGCCTACCCGGCGGGCGCCTCCTTCCTGGAGGCGCTGGCCGAGGACAGGGCGCCGCGCGCCGTGTGGACGGCCCTGCCCGGCACGGACGCGGGCGGGCCGTCGTGGCCGCACGCCCATCGCGGCCGCCCGCGCGGGGCGACGCTGGACGGCGGCCGGGGCGTCGTCGTGGTGGTGCCCGACGGCAAGGACGTGGCGCTGGTGACCGCGGCCCTGGGGGAGACGCCGCACGTGGCGATCACGGCGGACCTCGGGCCCGCGGAGCGCTACCGGCGCTGGCTCAAGGCGTTGCGCGGCGAGATCGGGATCGTGGTGGGCAACCGCCCCGCGGCGTACGCGCCGGTGGCCCGCCTGGGGCTGGCGGTCATTTGGGACGACGGTGACGACCTGCACGCCGAGCGCCACGCGCCCTACCCGCACACGCGGGAGGTCCTGGGCCTGCGCGCGCACCAGGCCGGGGCGGGCCTGCTCGTCGGCGGCTACGCGCGCACCGCCGAGGCCACGGCGCTCGTCGAGACGGGCTGGGCGGCCCCGCTCGTCCCCGATCGAGCGGCGGTCAGGGCCCGCGCGCCCCGGGTGCGCCCGGCGGGCGACGACGCGGAGCTGGCCCGCGACCAGGCGGCCAGGGCGGCCCGCCCTGCCCAGCCTCGCGTGGCGGGCGCTGCGGGAGGGGCTGGAGCACGGTCCTGTGCTCGTCCAGGTGCCGCGCAGGGGCTACCTGCCCGCGCTTGCGTGCCGTCACTGCCGCGCCCCCGCCCGCTGCTCCGGGCTCGCCGGTGCGCCCGGCCCCGGCGGCAGGGGCGCCTCGGC